>CALBVX010000022.1 GCA_937969515.1 uncultured Croceitalea sp.
GACACCTTAAGAAACCAGGCTCAACCACATTTTCTATTCAATACACTTAATACCTTAAGGGATATCATAGATCAAAATTCTAAAGAAGATGCCAAAGAATTTGTAGACAAAATAGCCAACGTCTATCGGTTTATACTAGAATCAGGTAATGCCAATCTAACCTCTTTACAAGAAGAATTAAAGTTTGCCAAGTCGTACATACACATACAGACTGAACGGTTTGGTGAAAACCTTAAAGTAAATTGGAATGTACCGAATAAAGCCCTAAAAAGTATGGTCGTACCAATGAGCTTGCAACTTTTACTTGAAAATGCAATAAAGCACAATGTAATTTCAAAGGCCAGACCACTTTTGATTAGCGTATCGGCCAACAATGACCATCTCGTAGTTTCCAATAAAATTCAACCAAAATCTACGCAGTTACCCTCAACAAAAGTGGGTTTAAAAAACATTGAAAAACGCTATCATTTAATTTCGGGCAAATCGATTGAAATTAAAAATGATGAAGGTCAATTTCAAATTTCCATTCCGTTATTGCAAATAGCAGATCAAAAGAAATATAATGAAGGTACTCATAATTGAAGATGAAGCTAGAGCGGCAAATCAATTGCAGAATATGCTAAGAACCTGTGATTTTCAATACGAACTATTGAATATTATCGACACTGTAGAAGATTCGGTGCTTTGGTTTCAACAAAACAGCAATCCTGACCTTGTCTTTATGGACATTCAATTAGCTGATGGGCTAAGTTTTGAGATTTTTCAAAAAATTAGTGTTGAGGCGCCAATTATATTTACTACCGCCTTTGACCAGTATGCCATACAGGCATTTAAAGTCAACAGCGTTGACTATCTCTTAAAACCGATTCAAAAAGAAGAATTGGATGCAGCCCTACAAAAGTTTGATAAGACCAACAAACCATCTGCTCCTGAACCTGCTATTTTAAAACAACTACTTCAATCAATGCAGACAATGCATAAAAGAGATGGGCTTTTGGTAAAAGAAGGCAACAGTTTTTTTCAGGTAAAAGTTGCTGAATTTTTATACTTCTACTCTGAAGAAAGTATCACTTTTGGAGTAACCAAGACCAAACGTTTCATCATAAATGAAACTATTGACGAACTATTCGGCACCCTCGAGACCAATGAATTCTTTAAAATAAACCGTGGTCAACTCGTCTCGAAAAGCGCAATTGAAAAGATTGACCCTTACTTTAATCACCGGGTAAAATTGGCCGTGACCAACGCAAGAGATCAAGAGTTTATAGTTAGTAGACCAAAAACAAGTGAATTTAAAAAATGGTTGAATAGTTAAAAGCTGGTAAACACAACCTAATTAAAAAAACGGAACAATTCTTGCCACTCTTCTGTTAAACTATCGTCTTTACTATAAATAACCACTATGTTCCGTAATATTCTATTCTTTGTACTCCTTGGTTTCTTCTTAACCAGCCCGCACGCTCACGCCACTAATAATATGATAAAAAAACCTGAGTCGATACACGTGGCAGATTACTTTGTATATCATGGCATTACTGATATCGTAACAGAAAAAATGAAATCTTTTACTAAAAAATATAACATTGGTTTCAGAAATAAAGGATGTAATATGCTGAATACCAATGCTACCAAAGAGCATAATATGAGGGTTGCAGAAAACCTAAGTAATTATCTGGGCAGTACGCAATGGATAGACGAATTGCCCATGAAAATTTTAGGCGTAAATTAATCCATAGATTTATTTAGTAACTTTCCTTTTAAATTAAGGTCATGAAAAAAACTTTTACACTAATCGCATTATTTGCAATATCATCACTTATGTCACAGACAAAAAACTTTCTTGATGTTTCTTATCTAGAGACCTCGGCTAGGGTAGATACCTTGGTAGACCCTGATAAAATCTATTTGAATATTACGATTCAAGAAAAGGATTCAAAAGGAAAAAAATCTGTTGAAGAACAAGAAAATAAAATGGCACAAAGCCTTAAAAATCTAGGCATAGATATCGATAAGCAATTAACGATTAAAGACCTTGCCAGCAACTATAAAAAATATTTTTTGCGCTCTAAAGAAGTGCTGAAAAGCAAACAATATTCTTTATTGGTCTACGACGGGTTAACAGCTGGTAAAGTTATGGCGGCATTAGAAAATTTAGATATCGCCAACACCTATCTCGAAAAAACGGAATATTCTAAAATGGATGAATTGGAACTCACCCTTAAATCAAGAGCCGTAAAAAAGGCAAAACGAAAAGCCGAAGCCCTTACCGAACCTCTTGGTCAAAAAGTAGGTGTTGCCATTCATATCGTTGATAATTCACAGCCGTATTATCCAAGACACAACCAGCCCCAAATGCGAATGAAAGCTATGGTTATGGAAGATGCCTCAACACCGGAACCATTGGATATTGGATTTGAAAAAATAAAGGTTGAAGCCACCGTAAATGTTAAATTCAGACTTTTGCAATAGTATTTTTTGTGGATGGATATACATTTTGATTTAGTATCTTTCTAGGTACTAATTTCCAACCAAATGAAAGTACTTCAAATTCCGCTAGTTATAGTATTTATAACTGCCCCCCTCTTGGCACAGCAAAAATTACCAACTGTGGTTCAAGATCGATTGGAGCAGCGCATCTTTGACTTAGCCAAATTCGGATTACAAGAAAATGGGGATACGGAACGAGTAGCTTTTAGCGATGCGGACATTGAAGCTCGAAAATGGATTATAGAAACTTTAGAAGCATTAAAACTCAATGTACATATCGATTATGCTGGTAATATCATCGGCAGACGTAAAGGGAAAGACCCTTCTAAAAAATTAATTTCTTTTGGTTCGCATATTGATAGAGTACCTAATGGCGGCAACTATGATGGTTGTGTTGGGTCAATGGCTTCAATAGAAGTTTTAACTGTTTTGCACGAGCAAAATATTACAACCAATCACCCATTGGAGATTATAATATTTTCTAATGAAGAAGGTGGGGTTATGGGAAGTAGGGCTATTTCTGGGCACTTGACCAAAAGTGCATTTTCTGTTAAAAATTCTACAGGTTATTCAATGGGCGAAGGTATTATGCGTCTTGGTGGTGATACCCTAAAATTAAATCAAGTAGTTCGCAAAAAAGAATCTATGGCGGCCTTTTTAGAATTGCACATAGAGCAAGGAGGTATTCTAGAGCAAAAACAACTCAATATTGGCATTGTAGAGGGTATTGTAGGTCTAAAATGGTGGGATGTTACCTTTGAAGGTTTCGCAAACCATGCGGGAACAACTCCTATGAATGCAAGACAAGATGCTTTATTGGCTGCTGCAAAATTTGTTATTGCCGTAAATGAAGTAGCCAATAGTTTTAATGGTGCACAGGTTGCGACAGTTGGAAGAATAAAAGCGGAACCCGGAGCACCGAACGTAATCCCAGGTAAAGTTATCGCTAGTTTAGAGATAAGGGATCTTTCTTCAGATGTTATCGAAAAAGTATATCAAAGTATTAAAGAAAGAGCTAAAGCCATTGCTCAAAAGTCTAATGTTAAAATAGGTTTTGAACCACTTGATACTACCGCCAATCCTGCTTTAACAGCTACTTCAATTCAAAAAGAAATAGAAAGTGCTTCAAAAAACCTTAAGCTTAGTTACCATTATATGCCAAGCGGCGCAGGACATGACGCTCAAGATATGGCTACTATAGTACCTACAGGAATGATATTCGTACCAAGTAAAGATGGCATTAGTCATTCCCCAAAAGAATTTACATCAGCAAAAGATATGGCTAATGGTGCCAATGTGCTTTTACATACAATTTTAGCGCTTGACAAAAAATTAAAATAACCAACACCACAACGAATGAAACATATTTTGCTTCTCTTTTTAGCAGTAATCCTGATTCCAGAATCAACTAATTCACAACGAAGAAAAAAGAACAATGAATCTCCAAAAGTAACCCTAAACGATTCTATGTATTCAGGGCTTAAATGGCGTAATATAGGGCCTTTTCGTGGAGGTCGTAGCGTAACTTCTACAGGGGTCGTGAATCAACCTATGACCTATTATATGGGCACCGTAGGAGGTGGTATCTATAAAACTACTGATGATGGTATCACTTGGAAAAATATTTCCGATGGTCAATTAAATACCGGCACCGTGGGTGCTATTGCAGTTGCAGAAAGCAACCCTAATATTGTAGTTACAGGTATGGGTGAACATGCAGCTCGAGGGGTAATGACATCTATGGGAGATGGTGTCTATAAGTCTACGGATGCCGGAAAAACATGGAAGCATATCGGTCTGGATGAGACCAGACATATTTCTGATGTAATTATAGACCCGCATCATCCAGATATCATATTTGTTGCGGCCCAAGGAGCGCAGTACGGCCGTTCTGAACAGCGCGGTATTTATAGGTCTTTGGATGGTGGTGTAAATTGGGAACGGGTATTATTTATAGATGAAAACACAGGAGCCTCTTCCCTATCCATGGATATGAATAATCCACTGATTTTGTACGCAGCAATGTGGCAACACAAACGGTATCCGTGGATGATGGAATCTGGGGGTGCTTCCTCGGGAATCTATAAGTCTACCGACGGGGGTACAACTTGGAAACAACTAAAAGAAGGCTTGCCAAAAGAATTCGGCAAAGCGGGCATCTCGGTTTCTCGGGCAAATTCAGATATCGTTTTTGCTGTTATTGAAGCAGAAGGCGATAAAGGTGGTGTGTATAAAAGTGTTGATGCTGGTAAAAAATGGACTCAGGTAAATAAAGACCGTATCAATATTGCACGTTCTTGGTACTACATGGAGATTTTTGCCGATCCCCAAAATGAAAATATCGTTTATGTTTTAAATGCTCCGGTGACCAAATCCATTGATGGTGGAAAATCTTTTAAACCCCTCTCTACACCGCACGGCGATAATCATCACTTATGGATTAACCCAAATGACAATTCAAAAATGATAAATTCGAACGATGGTGGGGCAAACATCTCGAATAACGGCGGCAAAAGTTGGAGTAGCCAACAAAATCAGGCAACCTCTCAGTTCTACCGAGTTATTACAGATAATTTAGTGCCTTATAATGTTTACGGTGGGCAGCAAGATAATTCGGCCATTGCCATTGCCAGCAGAACAAATGATGCAGGTATTGACTGGAAAGATTGGTATTCTGTGGCCGGTTGTGAAAGTGCTTATTTAGCTTTTGACCCAGATAACCCTGAAATAGTCTATGGTGGATGTTATCAAGGAATTATTGAAAAATGGGTAAAAGCATCACGCGAAGGAAAACCCATAAAAGAATATCCAGAACTAGGCTTGGGCAAAGTTCCCAAAGACTTTAAATATCGTTACAACTGGAACGCGCCGATTATTAGTTCACCACATGACCGAAATATAATTTACCACGCGGGCAATGTAGTTTTTAAAACTACGGATGGCGGGCAGCGTTGGGACGTTGTCAGCCCTGATCTAACCCGAAACGAAAAAGATAAACAAGGCCCTGGCGGCGGACCATACACCAATGAAGCCGCAGGTGGTGAAAACTACAATACCCTTATGTATTTGGTAGAATCTCCGCATGAACAGGGTGTACTTTACGCAGGTAGTGATGATGGCCTGCTTTATATCACTAGAGATGGTGGTGCCAATTGGACGAACATTACACCACCGAATATTGGGAATGGCATCATAAATAGCATTGAAGTTTCACCTCATGATCCGGCAACTGCGTACATCGCGGTGATGCGATACAAGTCGATGGATTTAAAACCATACGCCTTTAAAACTTCGGACTACGGAAAAACTTGGTCAAAAATCACGAATGGCATTACTGATAAACATACTTTTATTCGCGTTGTTCGTGAGGATAAAAAGAAAAAAGGGCTATTGTATGCAGGTACAGAAACGGGGCTCTATATTTCTTTGGATGATGGTCAAAATTGGCAAAAATTTCAGTTGAATTTACCGATTTTACCAATCAATGACCTAACTATTCAAGATAATGATTTAGTCGCTGCCACCGCAGGGCGCTCTTTTTGGATATTGGATGATATCGGAGCGATTCAAAATAGTATGGCTTCTTCGGATAAACTGAGCATCGTACAGCCAAAACCGAGCTATCGTATTTTTGGCGGAAGCCAAGAAAAGCCTGTTCCTGGTTTAGGACAAAACCCAAAATCTGGAGTGACATTTGATTATTACCTACCAAAAAAGTTAGATTCAACTGAGCTAAAATTAGAGGTTTTACATGACGGTAAAATTATACGGAGCTATACCAACCAAAAGTCAAAGAGTTTTAAGTCATGGCCTGGTGGACCTCCAAAACCGGCTGTGCTCCCTTCCAAAAAAGGATATAACCGATTTACATGGGACTTTAGAACTGAATCTCTACCCAGTGTAGAAAAAGTGTTCGTTTTCGGAAACTCCGCTGGTCATAGAGTTGGCCCGGACACCTACACACTTAGGTTGAGCTCAGAAAATGAGGTCGTTGAAACTTCGGCTATTGTTTTGCCCAATCCATCAGTACAAGGTACGGCAGCAGATTACACCGAGCAGCAACAAGTATTACAAACGATAGACGAAACCGTAAAGAAAATGCACAACTCGGTTAATCAAATGCGCTCCGCAAAGGCACAATTAAAGAACTATCAGAAATTACTGAAAGATAACCAGTCCGCTAAGGAATTGCTTGAAAAAGGCAAGGCTTTAGAAAAACGCATTATGGCATGGGAAGAAAACCTTATTCAACCGAATCAAAAGACATTTCAAGATGTCATTAACTTTAACAATCAACTCAATGCCGACTTATTGCACCTAAAAGGTTTTGTTGACGTTGCTGAGCCTAAAGTCACTAAGGGTGCCAAAGAGCGATTACACGATTTATTGACCGACTGGAATGCGTTTGAGCAAGAAAAAAATACAATAGTCAATACGGAGATGGAGACGTTCAATAGCTTGTTCAAGTCACTGAATTTACCCGCCTTATTGTTAACCGAAGATTAATGAATACGAAATTCATTACTGGAAAAAACTTTAAGAACGAAAAATTCACTACTACTCGTTTACCCCGTGCCGATTACGAGGAATGTGTTTTTGAGGGATGCCAATTTCAAAATGGCTTTTTGGATAATCAGAATTTTGCTGAATGTGAGTTTATGACTTGCGACCTGAGCAATACAAATATTAAACACAGTATTTTTAACGATGTAACCTTCAGAGATTGTAAACTGATCGGTTTACGATTTGAAGATGTCAACGGCTCATTGATATCGCTGCGTTTTGAAAATTGTATGCTAGACTTTACTTCTTTTTTTGGCCTACGTATAAAGCATACGGTTTTTAAAGACTGCAGTCTCGTAGAAACAGATTTTACGGAGACCGACCTAACAGCTTCAACTTTCACCAACTCTAATTTAAACAGAGCTGTTTTTGAACAAACGATTCTTACCAAAACAAACTTTACAACGGCCTTTAACTTAGCCTTGAGTCCTGAAAACAATCAGATTAAAAAAGCCATTTTCAGCAAAGAAAGTGTTTTGGGTTTATTGAAAAAATACGATATTGTTATAGAATAAGTCCAATATACGTTCCTTTGTTCGTCATTACTAAAAGAACAACATTATGAGAGTTTTACTTTTCCTATTGGTATTAAATTTTGCATCCACTTATGGTCAAAACACACTTCAGTTACCTGAAGGGCAAGAATCTCCAGAAGCTAAAATAACCTTAGTTTCTTGGATGGAAGGACACTGGAAAGGAACGGCTTTTGGAGGAACTACAGAGGAAATCTGGAGTCCAGCGAGTGGTGGTTCTATGATGTTCGTTTTTCGCCACATGTTAGATGAAAAGGTTAATTTTTATGAGGTAGGGCATATCCGTGAACTTAATAATAGTCTAATATTCGAGTTAAAACATTTTGATACTAATTTACACGGGTGGGAAGAAAAGGATGAAGTGCAACAATTTAGATTTATTAAAGCAGATAGCAATCGTGTCTATTTTGATGGTTTCACCTTTGAAAATGTGAGCCCAGAAGAGATGAATATCCATGGTTTAATTGGTAATGATGATGGCACTAAAAGCGAGATTGTCTTCAATTACAAAAAATAACGGTACCAATGAAAAAGTGTTTGGAATGCGGAGATGAAATTAAAGGAAGAATAGATAAAAAATTCTGTTCGGACTACTGCCGTAATGCCTATAACAATAAAATTAATAAAGACAGTAAAAATCTCGTGCGCAACATCAATAACAGACTTCGCAAGAACTACCGTATTCTAGACAGTTTTGAATTAAAAGATGGAAAAACGCGAACTACAAAGACAAGGTTACTAGATAAGGGTTTTGATTTTGAATACATCACCAATCTCTACACCACAAAAAAAGGAAGCACCTATTTCTTTGTTTATGATTTAGGGTATCTTCCTTTAGATAATGATTATTATATGCTCGTAAAACGAGAGTAATCTATTTCCAGTTTTGGCCCGTTAATTTAAGTGCCGCCACAACAATATCTTTTCTGCTTATTTGACCCACCAATATACCATCTTTCATTACAGGCAGTCTTCTTCTATTGTGCTTATCAAATACGCCTGCAGCATCGAAAATACTCATATCATGCGGAATGGTCTGTACGTTTTTAGTCATAAAACGCTCTACACTCTTATCTAAAATAGGCTGGTTAAAGTAGCGGCTCTCAGAAATTTGCTTCATACAATCTGCCTCAGAAATGATTCCCACCAAAAAACCATTATTATCCATTACAGGGCCACCTGAAATATGGTGTTTTGCAAAAGCTTCCATGACCTCCAAAATAGATTGGTCAGGCGAGAACGTGACCAGTTTTGTGGTCATGTAATCCGTTACTAGAATTGCAGCATCATATTCTTTCTTTCCAGTCGTCTTTGCCCTTGCTCCTTGAAAACTCTTGATTGCCATACGCTTTACATTTTTGGTTGATTATTAAAGTTAGTGATTTTTAAGCATTTACATCAATTTTTACGTTCAAATGCATTACCGCTGTTTATTTTTATACTTTTATAGACCAACTAAAAACACCTATGAAACTTACAAGAACACTTGCCCTGCTGCTTCTTGCGCTTGCTGTCTATTATAGTTTTAAATCCTTAATGCCGGCTTATAAAGGCAATGTTACAGCCGATACAGGCTCTTTTTCAACTGAGAATGCCTTAAAGCATGTAAAACAGCTTTCGTTACAACCTCATGCTGTTGGTTTTCCAGGCCATACCAATGCGCTTGCTTATGTTATTGGTGAGCTTAAAAAAATGGGCTTGCAGACTATAACTCAAGAAGGTTATACCGCAGGTGATTGGGGCAATCTAAGCAAGGCCACTAATGTACTGGCCCGAATAGAAGGTTCTGAACAGGGTAAGGCATTGCTATTGATGTCACATTATGATAGCAATCCACATTCATCATTTGGCGCTAGCGATGCCGCTAGCGGTGTCGCCACAGTTTTAGAAGGTCTACGTGCTTTTTTAGAAGAAAATAAGAAACCGAAAAACGATATTATAGTTTTGATAACGGATGCCGAGGAGCTAGGTCTTAACGGTGCCGATTTGTTTGTCAACAAACATCCTTGGGCAAAAGACGTAGGCCTCGTTTTAAATTTTGAAGCTCGTGGTAGTGGAGGGCCTAGTTATATGCTTATCGAAACCAATAGAGGAAATGGTAAGCTTATCAAAGAATTCACAAAAGCGAATCCTAAATATCCGGTTGCCAATTCATTGGCTTATAGTATTTATAAAATGCTGCCAAATGATACTGATTTAACGGTTTTTAGGGAAGATGGGGATATCGACGGCTTTAATTTTGCCTTTATCGATGATCACTACGATTACCACACTGCGCTAGACAATTATGATAGACTTGATAGAAATTCACTTGTGCACCAAGGAAGCTACTTAATGCCACTTTTAAATCATTTTAGTAGTGCAGATTTAAACGATTTAAAGAGTCTTGACGATTACATTTATTTTAATGTTCCTTTCTTTAGATTGGTGTCGTACCCCTTTGAATGGATTTGGCCAATGTTCGCTCTAGCGATGCTGTTATTTAGTGGCCTTCTGGTTTTAGGTTTTAAAAAGAAAAAACTCGATGTAAAATCAATATTAATAGGGTTTTTGCCCTTGCTTCTTGTTTTGGTATTAAATGGTCTTTTCGGTTATTTTAGTTGGCCCTCACTTAAATGGTGGTATCCAGATTATAAAGATATGCTCCATGGCTTTACGTATAACGGACACACCTATATTTTATGTATGGTCTTTTTGGCCCTAGGGGTATGTTTCTGGATTTACAACCGCTTCAAAAATATAAGCACCCCCAATTTATTGGTAGCGCCTATATTTATTTGGCTACTGATTTGTGGCTTGGTTTCGGTTTACCTCAAAGGTGCCAGTTTTTTTATAGTTCCTCTCTTTGGATTATTGGCCGCTTTTATGGTTTATATCAATCAAGAAAAACCCAATGCCTTGTTATTATTGTTCTTGGCTTTACCTGGTATATTTATATACGCTCCATTTATTAAAATGTTCCCTGTTGGTTTGGGTCTAAAAATGATGGCTGCCGCCACTATTTTCACTACGCTTTTATATTTTATTGCAATACCGGTATTTAGGCAAATTAAAGCACCGATACGTTTGACCATTTTCGCATTCTTCTTGTTCGCCTTATTTGGTATTTCTGCGCATCTAGACTCTGGTTTCTCAAAAGAAAACCCAAAACCAAGTAGTTTGTTATATGTCTACGATGCCGACAACGACACTGCGAAATGGGCCACTTATGATAATAGGACTATTGCCTGGAACGGCCAATTTTTCGGTGAAAAGAAAAAACCGGTTTCAAATGAAGATTCAAATATTATAAGCAGTAAATATAGTACAGGGTTTACCTATGTTGCCGAAACTGAACCAAAACCCATTGCCGGGCCAAGAATTGACGTTGTTCATGATTCAATTGTGGACACAGAACGGATAATCTCACTATGTATTACACCGCAACGCGATGTAAATAGGCTCGAAGTATTTACAAACCCTATTGCTATTACGAAGGCTACTGTGAACAATATTGAACTTTCGGAATATTATTTAGAACATAGGCGATATGGAAAGCTTATTACGCATTATGTCTCCGATAACGATTTTACCGAAATAGAACTACATATTGCAAAAGATGATACTTTAGAACTGACTTTCTTTGAGGCTTCCAATGACTTATTGACTAATAGACAATTTTCGGTACCTGAAAGACCAAAAAATAGCATCCCAATGCCTTTTGTTTTGAACGATGCCATTTTGGTCACCAAAACTTTAAAGTTTGAATAAAATCGTTGGGATCATTGGTTGCGGATGGCTAGGGCTACCACTTGCAAAAGAGCTACTTAATTCTGGCTATCGGGTAAAGGGTACAACGACATCAAACGGCAAAATGGATACCTTAAAACGAGAAGGTATAGAAGGGTTTCATATAAATCTCAATGAAGACGGTATTACCGGGCAAATACAGAACTTTTTAGAAGGTCTGCATATACTTATTATCAATGTTCCGCCAGGGCTAAGAGGCGATAATCCCGAAAATTATGTATCCAAAATGAAGTCTTTACTAAAAGAAATTCAGAAGGCTTCAGTAAAGCATATCGTTTTTGTGAGCAGTACTTCGGTCTACGGCAATGTAGAGGGTGAAATAACGGAAGCTGTTGCCCCAAGACCTATCTCAGAATCTGGCAAACAATTACTACGCAGCGAAAAACTCTTTAGCGAAGTTAAAACCCTGAATACTGCTATTATTCGTTTTGGAGGACTCATCGGTGAAGATAGGCATCCTATTCATCATCTTGCCGGAAAAAGCGGATTGAAGAACGGTGAGGAATTGGTAAACTTAATTCACCGAAAAGATTGTATCCATATCATTAAAACTATCCTTGAAAAGAACTATTGGAATTCAGTTTTTAATGGAGTATACCCACTACATCCCTCTAAAAAAGAGTATTATACCAATGAGGCTATAAAACGCGGGCTACTCAAACCTATATTTGAAAAATCTGCAGAAAAAATAGTTAAAAGATGTATTGTTTGTAAGAATTTTCTTAATAATAATAATTTTCTATACACATCAATAATTTCTTAGTTCACCATATAAAATCTCCTTTTTACAACAATTAAGAACTATTTAAGTTAATTATACAGTTGAATATCAGCTACTTATACTCTAAACTTATATCTTTATTCTATCGAATATAAAAGTATAGTTATGGAAAATTCAAGATTAGGCACAAGAATCTTGATGGAAACAGAAAGATTGATTCTGAACAGTTGTTCAAAATCAAAGCTTTCAAAGAAATCAAAAGAACTACATTCTGCAATTCTCAGAAAGTATTATAATGCCGCCGATGTAAACATCGACTATGACAGGCAAAGAATAAATATGGACGTTGTTTTGTGCGACAAAAATTACGACCCTAAAAAGGTAAACCTAGTCATTTCTACAATGCCATTGAGTCTCTCTTTTAAAGATATTTATTTTCTTCTTAAATCGTGTTTAGAGAAAGATGTGAAGAGTCTGGCGTTCTACGCCCGGTTATTGCGAGAGTACGCAAATAAAGATGTCACATATATGGCCCTTTAAAAAATTATAGTTGCTAATGAAAAAGATGTCTTAAGGCATCTTTTTTTGTTTTAAACATAGTGTTTTCTTTAACAGCCTATTAGCCAATATTTTTATAGTTTTGCCCCACTATAAAAGAAACAAGATGAAAAAAACTTTGCTGGCCTTAGCATTTTTTACGGTTTTGGCAACTACCGCGCAAACAAAATCAGATTTACAATCACACTACGAAGCATTCTATAAAGAGATGAAATTACAAGGTGATGTCAATGGTGTTATCAACGCATTAACGCATCTAAATGTACTTTCTCCCTCTCAGCAACGCAGGGATACCCTTGCTTTTGTTTATATGAAGAACAATCAGCACCTTCAAGCTTTAAATACTGTAGGTATTGAAAGTCAAGCTAACGATTCTGACTTAGCCGTACAAATTAAGGCCGTTTCCTTAAAGGCATTAAATCAACCACAACGTGCCATTGTACATTTTGAAACGATGTTCAAGCGAAATCCAAGTGCCTATGTAGCCTATGAGCTAGCCGACTTAAAAATACAGGTAGGCGATAGTGAAGGTGCGGCCACTAATATTGAGTATGGTCTGGCAAATGCCAAAGATGATATGAAATATGCTTTCTATGAACGTCAGCAGCCTTATGAGGCTTCTTTAAAAGCCGCTTTTACACATTTAAAGGGTTTGGTACAGTTCAATACCAACAAAGAAGATATCGATGCTGCCATTGTTTATATGGATGAAGCCCTAAAAATTGATCCCAATTTTAACTTGGCAAGCTTAAGCAAACAAGCTTTAGAGTCAAGAAAGCAAGCTCCACCGACAGAAGAATAGTGTTGCATGTTACCCAATAAGAAAGAGGCCCTTAAGCCTCTTTTTTTTATACAACTAACTGAATATTAAAGTTTAACATGCTTTTTTACAGTTAAAATCAAACTTATTTTATCTTTGGTTGTACCAAAATCAATTTTATGAAACGAATTTTTACATTTGTCTTACTTCTAGTTATAGCTTCGTCACTGAGTGCGCAAGATTCGACTACAGAAATCGCTGGTGTAAAGGCAGCTTGTTTAGACTATATCAATACATTTTACGAAGCAGATACTACATTGGCATATCGCAGTGTTCATAAAAGCGTTCGTAAAACAGGCTTCTATTTTAAGGATGATGAAAGTATATATTCCGAACAATTAGAGATGCCATTTGACAAACTGGTCGGGTTGGCAAAAAGATGGAATGCCAGTGGAAATAGAACGGATGAAAATTCTCCAAAAGAAGTAAAAGTCTTCGAAGTTTCCGATAAAACCGCCAGTGCCAAGGTAACCGCGGTTTGGGGAATAGATTACTTGAGTTTAATGAAAGAAAATGGAAAGTGGATGATTGTAAATGTACTTTGGCAATCGCCACCTAAATTTAGCGTATCACAAACAAAATAGACTATTTTTTCGCCTTTAGTTTTGCCGTAAGGGTACTATCATTTTCTTTCTTAAGAGCAACGAGTTCAGCAACATTTTCATTGGGTACTGCAATAGACAATACGTAATGCGCAATTTTCCAAGTACCATCTACTTTCTGTACCACTCCTGAACCTCTGCATAGACCCATTTGGGTATCTAAAAGCTCATCGAACCAAGCCGAATTATCGAAATCATGGCTATAAATGTTTCGCTCTACAGCGGTAAAACTCCATGCCCTACCCTTATCAAAATGTGGTTTTGCATACGCTCTAAATTCTTGATTTTGCCAATTTTCGGTCGCATCTGTGCCTAAAAACACCCCTTTTGAGGTCATTTTATCAAAATAAGCCTCAAAATCAGCATCCGAAGCAGCTTGATGCCAAGAATCCAAAACCTTATCTATCGCTTTCCTTTCATCATCTTGTCCCAGACAAATAGCAGTGCCCAAAAAGAGAAGGGCAATTATTGATTTAATTTTCATCGAGTATGAGTTTGGTATCTAGTTTATTGCTTACAATGATATTAAACTGGTATCTAAAAGCATTTCTTGCCGTTAGCATTTGTTTTACGGGTTCGTTGACATCGGTATTTTCGACCAAGCTCGCTTTGACCTTCAAAAGAAATGTTCTCAATACTTTTTGCCTGCTCCTTATCTGTGTTTTATCAAATTCTTCGGGATATTTAGATTCCCTTAGGTTATTTTCTTTCTCTAACAAATCATCTATTGCCAACACCAAATCTTCGTTATTACCCGCCCGATACATAAAATCAAAACTTTTTTGAAATGAGGTAAACTCTGCCCAATCTTTTAAAATTATCATGGCTTCAGCATTGATATCTTGCGTTTTTGGAGTATTCTGAAATGCTGTAAACTCAGACAGATTTGCATCTGCCACTTCAGGTTGGGTTTCTTTTTTACAACTGAATACTATTCCGATAAGGAGAAAATAAATCCACAATTTCTGCATAAAACGAAAGTACAAATTTTAAGATAAGCTATCTTTATGGGCCAATTCAATTAACTTCTTTTTAAATGCAAAAATCCATTTTAATTATAGGTGCTTGTGGCCAAATTGGTACCGAGCTGACTATGGCCTTACGCGAAAAATATGGTGCAGATTCTGTAATCGCCAGTGATATTAGAGAAGGAAGCGACAGCTTAATGCAATCGGGGCCTTTCGAATTATTAGATGCCACTGATTATGCCGCCATCGAAGATGTGGTAATGCATTACGAAATCGAAGAAGTATATTTAATGGCCGCTATGTTAAGTGCCACGGCAGAGAAATTCGCCATGCGGGCTTGGAACCTGAATATGAATTCTTTGTTCAATATTTTAAATCTGGCCAAAGAAAAGAAAATAACCAAGGTTTTTTGGCCTTCAAGTATTGCCGTTTTCGGACCCAATACACCAAAAGAGCAAACGCCTCAAAACACACTTATGGAGCCAAGTACTGTTTATGGCATAAGTAAACAATCTGGAGAGCGATGGTGCGAATATTACTTTAAAAAGTTCGGGGTCGATGTGCGAAGTGTGCGTTACCCAGGGTTAATTAGCTGGAAAACCTTACCAGGGGGTGGCACAACCGATTATGCCGTTGAAATCTATCACAAAGCTTTGGAAGAAAAAGAATACACTTGTTTTCTGGCGGAAGGAACTAAACTGCCCATGATGTTCATGGAAGATGCGATAAGGGCTACCATTTCAATTATGAACGCAGATTCAAATGCCCTCAAAATACGATCTTCATATAATTTAGGGGCCATGAGTTTTGGACCCGAAGAAATTGCCCAAAACATTAAAACCCACATTCCGGAGTTTAAGATTACCTATGCGCCTGATTTTAGGCAGGCCATTGCCGATTCCTGGCCAAGTAGTATCGACGATTCTAAAGCTTCAGAAGACTGGAACTGGAAACCAGAGTTTGATTTAGAAAAAACCACTAAAGAGATGTTAGCGAATTTGGGCAAATAACTTTTAAGCTAAATCTTAAATTTTAACTTCTTCTCAATGGCAACAATCATTTCGTTTGCAATGTCTTTGCCAGTTGCATTCTCTATACCCTCCAATCCCGGGGAAGAATTAACTTCCAATAGCAAAGGTCCTTTATTAGATCTTATAATATCAACACCTGCAACTGCCAAGTTTAATACTTTCGCCGCCTTTAAGGCCAATTTTCTTTCTTCTTGGGTGATTTTTACAATAGATGCTAAACCACCTTGGTGAATATTTGCCCTAAACTCTCCTTTTTGGGCCTGGCGTTGCATACTGGCAACAACCTTACCGTTTACCACGAAACAACGAATATCTTGTCCGTTGGCTTCTTTGATAAATTCTTGCACCAAAATATTGGTCTGTACACTTTTAAAAGCATTAATGACACTTTCTGCGGCCTTATTTGTTTCTGCCAGCACAACTCCCTTGCCCTGTGTACTTTCTAAAAGCTTGATAATCAAGGGTGCGCCATTGACCATTTTAATCAGATCTTTGGTATCAATCGGTGACTTGGCAAAACCTGTAATAGGAATATGTATATCATTCTTAGAGAACAGCTGCGAAGCGAAAAGTTTATCTCTTGATTGGCTTATGGCTTCAGCTGAATTCTGGCAATACACTCCCAAATTATCAAATTGACGTAATAAAGCACATCCATAAAAAGTTACCGAAGGTTTTATTCTTGGTATTATGGCATCAAACTCATTAAGTATATTACCCCCACGATAACGAATCTCAGGGGAGCGGGCATCCAATTTCATGTATGCGAGCTCTACATTTAAAAAAACAATTTCATGACCCCTTGCCTCAGCAGCCTCAATGATACGTTTATTACTGTACAATTGCGGATTACTGGCCAAAAGCGCAATTTTTAAACCTGTTTTTTCCTTAAAAAAAGAGGCATATTTGGTATTAATCTCCTTTTCGGTAAAATCTTGCCGCAAATAGTTTTCTGCCGGATTAACGATATATCGATTCGTCAATGCCTCTCGACCCAGCAGCATGCGAAACTCCATGGTATCACGATTGGCCAAGGTAAGTTCTATATCATAAGCCGCTTCGCCCAACGTCAATTTGGTTTTAATTACTAACCGTTCTTCTGAGATACCTGAAGAACTTTTCACCATACGACGGTCTACCAAAAGTGCCTCGCAAGCAATTGAAATACTGCGGTTCTCTTGTAAAGGGTTGACCTCGAACTTAACCCATTCTTGGCCTCCTTTGAGTACTACTTTTGTATTCGTTGCTTGAATTGAAGAAGTTTTTGCTCCAGAATCTATTCTTGCCTTGATGGCCGGTATTCCCAAACTCTCAAAAACGCACCACTCTTCACTACCTATAATTTGCAAGTCTTTCATTTTTAAAGCAAAACAAGTTTTTGAAAAAAATTATCCCCTTACAACAAGGGCTTACTGCTCAAACATTTCATTAGCATCTTCGAAACATTTGAATTCTACAGTATATTCATTTGGGTCTTCAATAAAAAAAGATCTATGCTCCCCCTTTTGTTGTTTAAGAAAAGTTACTTCAGTAGTGATTTCATAACTCGAAGCAACCAATTTCTTGTAAAGTAAATTCCAAGTTTCTCTATCTATAATTACTCCAAAATGGAAAGAAGGTAATATGGTATTCTCAAATTTATAGGACTTAAAAGAAAAGTCGAATTCACCAGATTTGGTAAATGTTATTTGATTGCCGAATAAATTAATATCTAACCAAAGATGAGAGTTTCGGCCTAGCTGAGCCCCTAAAACATCAACATAGAACGCTTTTGTCTCATTAATGCTTGAACATGGCAACGAAAGGTGAAAAGGTGCATTTTTCATGTAAACAGTTTAAAGAATTAATACTTGAAAGACGTCAAGTTTCGAATAGAAAAATCACGTTTTCTAAAATCAAAATATATCTAATCTTCTACATCTTCGTCATTCAACATATCATTCGGGTCAGGTTCTACCACCGCATTGGGGTCATCGTCATCAAAATCCTCATAATCAGCTTCGTCGTAATTGGCCATGGTCTTTTCTAACTTCTCACTGATTTTTACTAAATACTTGGTATCGGATGTTATCACTTCAACGGCCTCTACAAGCTCTCCATTTGAGTTACGGTAAGAAATGATATCTTCATCATCGTATCCGTCAGGGTACCTTTCCACGGTAAGCTTTAAAACTTCAGGAGTCAATTTCTTAAAATCTACGATTACTTTATTTAAGTGTGCGTGCTTGTCCATAATTACATATTTAAAAGGTAAGCAAAAATTAAAGGCGCAACAATAGTTGCATCACTCTCGATAATAAATTTAGGTGTATTGATGTCTAATTTTCCCCATGTTATTTTCTCATTGGGTACGGCACCAGAATAAGATCCATAACTTGTAGTAGAATCGCTTATTTGGCAAAAATAACTCCAAAATGGCGTGTCGGTTCTTTCCATATCTTGATAGAGCATTGGCACTACGCAAATTGGGAAATCACCTGCAATACCTCCACCTATTTGAAAGAACCCAATTCCGTTTTTAGAATTTTCAGTATACCAATCTGCCAAAAAGGTCATGTACTCGATTCCTGATTTCATGGTACTCGCCTTTAGTTCTCCTTTTAGAACATAAGAGGCAAAAATATTTCCCATGGTACTGTCTTCCCAACCAGGGCAAACAATGGGTAAATTCTTTTCTGCAGCGGCATACATCCACGAATCCTTTAGATCAACCTCATAATATTCTTCCAAGACACCAGAAAGCAATAGTTTGTACATATACTCATGAGGCAAGTAACGTTCGCCATTGGCTTCGGCATCTTTCCAAATTTTTACAATATGCTTCTGAATTCTTCTAAAGGCCTCTTCTTCAGGAATACAGGTATCTGTTACCCTGTTAAGACCTTTTTCAAGCAAATTCCACTCATCTTGGGGGGTAAGGTCACGGTAATTTGGTACGCGTTTGTAATGTGAATGCGCCACCAAATTCATAATATCTTCTTCTAAATTTGCACCGGTACATGAAATGATGTGCACCTTGTCTTGCCGGATCATTTCCGCAAAAATCTTACCCAACTCGGCGGTTGACATAGCACCTGCCAAAGACACCAACATCTGAGCTCCATTATGCAGCTGTTCTTCATACCCTTTTGCGGCATCTACCAATGCGGCAGCATTAAAGTGTAAGTAATATTTTTCGATAAATTGGCTAATAGCCCCTTTGTCACTCATCTTCAAATTTGAATTTTTGATTGTTGTTTTCTTTGGAAGTAAATCCGCTCTCATATTCTTCATCTACTGGTGCTTCATTGAATTTATAAGAAAGCATTTTATAGTATAATTTGGCCGCTAGAAAGTCTGAAGATTTATCGGCAGGATTCGGACAAAGCTCCACGATATCAAAACCAACCACATTTTTTTCTTCAAAAACCATTTTCAGCAACTCCAGAGTTTCATACCATAAGAGTCCTCCAGGCTCTGGTGTACCGGTTGAAGGCATAATAGAAAGGTCAAAAGCATCCAAATCAAAAGTAATGAACACATTTTCTGTGCAGGCCTCTAGCACCTTATCCATCCAAAAGTCATCATTGATCATATCATGCGCAAAAAACGTATGCTCTTCGTTCATGAAGGTTTTTTCGATCACATCCATACTACGTATGCCTACCTGAACCAAATTGGTGGTTTTATTGGCCTCATGTACCGCACAAGCATGGTTATAAGGTGTACCTTCATATGTTTCACGTAAATCTGCATGGGCATCTAACTGCAGAACGGTCAAATTTTCAAAATGTTCGTTAAATGCTCTAATGGAGCCAATCGAAATACTATGTTCGCCACCAAACAAGGTAACGAACTTGTTACGTTTGATATACTTTTTAGTAGTCTCATGTACTTTATTGACCACGGCTTCAGGAGAACTATTTTCAGTAATCGCGTCGGCCAAATAAATACCTTGTCGATATACTTCGGTATCGGTTTCAATATCATAAAGCTCCATATTCTCAGAAGCTTCCAAAAAAGCATCAGGACCTTTATCTGCACCTTTACCCCAAGTACTAGTGCCATCGTAAGGTACAGGTATCAATACGATTTTAGCTGTTTCTTGCTGTGCAAATTCATTGGAAATACCGGCATAGGTTTTTGTTGTCTCCACTCTTATAGTTTTATTACTTTGAATTAAGAGGTCAATTCCTGCTCTTTTTCTTCAATAGGTTTTAATTTTTCTTGGGGCTGATACCCCAAAATATCCAATAGCTGTGAAGCTGTCTGTTGTTCTTTGAATATGGATACTTGAAGCTCTCCATCCGCATCTCTCTGTAATAGTAAATGTTTAGGGTGAGGAATCAAACAATGCTGCAAGCCCCCAAAACCACCGATAGATTCTTGATAGGCTCCAACATTGAAAAAGCCAATATAAAGTGGTTTATCCTTTTTAAATTTTGGCAAATAAATGGCATTCATGTGCTGCTCGCTATTATAGTAATCATCACTATCACAGGTGAGTCCGCCCAATAAAACCCGCTCGTACTCATCGTTCCAGCGGTTAATGGGCAACATGATAAATCGTTTATTGATGGCCCAAGTATCAGGCAAAGTGGTGATAAAAGACGAATTGATCATATTCCATTTTTCACGATCGTTCTGTTGTTTTTGGTAGAGTACTTCATAAATGGCACCACCACTTTCGCCGACCGTAAAACTACCGAACTCGGTAAAAATATGCGGAACGGCAACACTGGCTTCATCACAAGCTAATTTGATCTGGTTCACAATCTCATAGACCATATACTCATAGTCAAATTCAAAGGCCAAAGAATTTTTTGTTGGAAAACCACCTCCAATATTCAAACTATCTAAACTGGGACATGCCTTTTTTAAGCGAATGTATACCTTAAGGCATTTCATAAGTTCATTCCAATAATAGGCATTGTCTCGAATACCGGTATTGATGAAAAAATGCAACATTTTCAGCTCTACCTGTTCATTATTCTTGATTTGCTGCTCAAAAAACGGCACAATATTTTTATAACCAATACCCAGTCTAGAGGTGTAGAATTCGAACTTGGGTTCCTCTTCAGAAGCGATACGAATACCCACTTTAAAGGAGTCTTTGATTTCTTCTGTAAGTAAATCTAGCTCTTCGTAATTATCAATGATTGGAATGCAATTGTGGTGGCCATTATTGAGCAATCTGCCGATATTTTCGATGTAACGTTCGCGCTTAAACCCGTTACAAATTACATAGGTGTCATTTGAAACCAACCCTTGCTGTTTTAGGTTTTCTATGATTTCAATATCAAAGGCCGATGAAGTCTCTAGATGAATATCATTTTTAAGCGCCTCTTGCAATACATGACTAAAATGCGAACTTTTTGTACAATAACAATAATTGTATGAACCTTCATAATTGTGTTCAGCGATGGCCTTATTAAACCAGGTTTTAGCCCTATTGATATTTTCGGAAATTTTAGGTAAATAAGTAAATTTCAATGGCGTACCATACTGAGCTGCCAATTGCTCTAAAGGAATACCATGAAACGCCAAGCTATCTCCCTTGGTAGCGAATTCTACCTGGGGAAATTCATATGTTTGAGTGATCAGATCGCTATATTTCGTATTCATTGAAGACTAAAAATGAAAAATATTAAGGGTAAGGGTTCAAAAAGGAAAAATGAACCTTAATCAGATAATAATCTGCCTTTCAGTTGTTGGAACGAAAAAGTAGGGGTGTTGACTACCCAAAATAGAAGAAACATAAACGGAAGCTAGCTTTAATTTTCGGTTACCCCACCCTAGGGCCGTCTTGGCGATTGACTTCCTAACTGCCGAAGACCCGAACAAATAAACAGGTTTCAAATGTTCAGCTAAAACACTTTACAAATGAAAACAAAAAAAGAATACGTTCAACAAAAATTGATTTTTTTAAGCACCAATGTCAGACTTGCCACCTGTCTTTTGAAGTAATTTAATTTGGTGAATTTCAATGGCTTTGTCTATAGGCTTCAGCATATCGTACATATTTAATGCCACTACGCTCGCTCCGTGCATGGCCTCAACCTCTACCCCAGTTTTGTAAAAGGTTTTTACGGTGACTTTTACAATAATATTCAATCCATCAATCTCATAATCTATTCCTGCAAACTCAATAGGTAATGGGTGGCAGTCGGGCAATAACTCTGGTGTTTTTTTAAGGCCCAAAAATCCCGCAGCCTTGCTCATGGCAAATACATCGCCTTTAGGCACCTTATTTTCTCTAATGGCAGTAATAGTATCTTGCGAGCCTACTTTTACAATGGCTTGCGCTACCGCAGTTCGATGGGTGTTTTGTTTTTGCGTGATATCTACCATGAACTATGTATTAACTTTCCATTGATAAGAGTCATCTTCAAACAACTCTTTACCAAATACGGGGACTTCTTTTTTAATTTCTTCGACCACATGATGTAGCGCATCAAATACTTCTTTTCGATGTGGAGAAGAGACAAAAACAAATAGGCAAATTTCACCAACCTCAACTTTACCCAAACTGTGATATATGTGCATACAAGTAAGGTCGAATTTCGCGAACGTAGCCTCTCTGATTTCATGAAACTTTATGTTGGCCATTTCTTCATAAGCCGTGTATTCTATTGCCCCAACTTTTTTGCCTTCAATTTCATCTGCACGTACCTGGCCCAAAAAAATGTCGTGGGCACCAATAGTGGTTTTGCTCTGATGTTTGGCAATGGAATTTGCTATAAATTCAGGAGTGATAGGCCCATGTACAAATACGTTTTTTACCTTTTTTTCCAAATTTGTAGTATTTGATTTAAAGGTAATGAAGAATTAAATATTATCTATCTTTTGTTCTGTAAACAAATTTGTGCCCGCTCCAATCAGCGTCAATGGCAGCCACTTTTGTATCTACCAGACCAGAGTCAAGGCCAAATTTCATTACGTTGAACTTGTCTATTTCACTTGGAATTTTAGAACTCTTTTTCGGCCAACTCACCCAAAGAATTCCTGTTTTCTTAAGGTTGTTTTTAGCTAAAACAAAATAGATTTTCAACTCCTCTTGTGTGGTGCAGAAAATATGGGCGAAATCTATGCTCAATTTTTCCTCGGTAGTACTGATTTGAACAGCTGCAGGAAAGGAAGTAAAAAAATCTAAATAATTCATAGGTGCGTTTAGCACTTGAATACAGAACCCTTCCTTAATTCCCAACTTCTTTGCCAATGGTGTCCCTGAATATCCTTGAGTCTGCATAAACAACAAATTTTGTACCTATCAAATAGAATTGCTTTCTATCAAAAATACTATTTTTACCCTCTTGTTTATTGGCCCCGTAGTTCAATGGATAGAATAGAAGTTTCCTAAACTTTAGATGCAAGTTCGATTCTTGCCGGGGCTACAAAGTAGGCTCGCAAAACATACAGAGTATGTTAAAGCTTCGCTTTTGAATCGAAGCCAGTATTGAGCTCAGTCGAAATAATTCTTGCCGGGGCTACTTTAAACTGTGTTTTTTGCCCTACCAATTCTTTACACTTTATCAAGAATAGCTAAAAAAATAATTTTTTTTCAGGAGTTTTTAACTTTTGGTTGTTTTATATAAAAAGAACGACCATGCAAAAAACTATGCTAACAAAAAAGGAGATGATGCAAAGAGACGAACAAATAAAAAAAATGTTCGAATTCCATGATTTTTGTTTAAAGGGAATTGTGGTTTTTAGCCTGATACAATTTTTCGTATTCCTAGCAATTTTTTAGAAATAACCCACTCTTTTGAGAACCATACATATAGACATGAAAAATTACACTACAACAAAAAAATTTAAAGAAATAGAAGCTTTATTGACAAATTTGGGGTTATACCCAAAGAATTCTGACCGAACCTTTGTGCCTGTTGTTCAGCGTTCAAACGATAAAAAGCATTTATTTCGTTTTCACGATTAAGTACGTTCCATACTGAAAAAGCTATTTGCGCCCTGGTTTGTTCACCCCAATTGAACTGATATTGAGTTGAAAAATCCAGGCGTAGGTAGTCTTTTAAACGCTCCGAGTTACTATTTGTAAAATTTAGTTCCCCCTCTACCACTTCATTGTTTACTTCAAGCGCAGTAAATGGTCTACCTGAACGCCAATTTAAACCAGCTGCCCACAACCAATTGCCTTTTGTAAAATTTGTACCCGCCGTAAAAGCATGACTAATATTAAAATTATTTGCAAAGCTAGTCTCAGGTAATTCCTGAAAAGAATATTGACTATTCAAGTAAGCGTAGCTTAGCCAAAAAGCGTTCTTTTCAAATTGTTTTCTTATTAAAATATCAGTGCCAAAAGCGCTATAAGACCCAAAGGTTCTTTCAAATTCATAAGGTCCTTGAAAACCTTGACTTTGAGTTGTAATACCATCTACTTCCTTATAAAAGGGTACGAGATTAAAAAGCCAGCCCGCTTTGTTATAACTCATACCTATAGACCCTTGTTTACTTGTAATTACCGGTACGGATTCATTATTTGAGAGTTGCCATCTTCTTTTTTCAACTCCCAAAAAATCATTCTGAAAGTTTATCACCTGTGAAGTACTTTGATGTTTAAACTCACCCAGTGCTTCCACGCTAAGGTTTTCATTAAAACGATGGCTAAAGCTTAAACGAGGTTGCCACAATCCTTTATTAAAATCATAAAGATAATTATAGCGAAGGCCCAAAGTCAATTTAGTATCCAGGTCTTTAGAAGATAATCTTCCTTCACTAAAAACACCGTGTGTCTGTAACAGCTCACCCACCAATCTTATAAATAAAGGATTATCTATATTATCTAGGTTTGTAACTTTAGTTTCTGTAAAGTCATAGCCACCAATAAAACTCATTTGTTC
>CALBVX010000023.1 GCA_937969515.1 uncultured Croceitalea sp.
ATGAAACGAGGAAAGTCCGGACACCATAGTGCAGTATAGCGGGTAACGCCCGTCACCCTAATGTTTATTAGGGGCGGACAAGTGCAACAGAAAGCAAGTACAGTTAGGCTGTAGTGAAACCAGGTAAACTCTATACGGTGAAACGTCATGTAAACTAATGTCCCGATAGCTATCGGGAGAGGGCTGCACGCTCGAGTTAGAGGGTAGGCGGTTAGAGCTTTTGGGTAACTAAAAGTCTAGATAAATGATAAGGAGGTCCCAAATTTGTTTGGGATTCACAGAATCCGGCTTATGGCCTGCTTTTTTATTGAAATATCTTTTATTTCATTAAGTTTTGACTAGCCATCCAACTTTTACAATAGCTGCTGATCAATTAAATCAGGTCAAAATAGATAAGTGTCAAACCGAATGAATTTATTATTCCATGGGTAATAATAGAAACCCATAAATTCCTCTTATGATAAATATATATTAAAGCTAAGAACCCACCAGTTACACCATTTAATATTTGTCCTGTTATTCCCTGATAATTATGTAAGTAACCAAAAATAAATGACGTAAATAACAAGCTAATTATAATTCCTATTTTCTTTGGTAATATTTTTTCTAATGTTTCAAAAATATAACCTCTAAAAATAGTTTCTTCTAACAACCCGCCAACACCCCAGCCAATACCTAAACTGATAAATAGGAGTTGTGAATTATTTTTCACCTGGTTAAAAGGCCCATAATTAATTGGTTCTTGAGTGAAATATTCAATTACAGGGCCTAATAAATAGAAATTTATGATGATGATTAGAACAGCATAAATTGAACTGAGACCAAACACATTGAGAATAGGAATGTTACTAGAAAATAGATTTGATGATTTTAAACTTAGTTTAGAATAGCTTAAAACAACAACGATTAGAAATGAAATAACCGAACCAACATATGAAACTCGTATAAAGAATAGTATGCTTATAATAATGATTACAGAACATAGGTTAATAATGATTCGATTTTTCATAATTAATATTGTTTTAGATTTCTATTTTCTAATATCTTTTCCAGTATCCACTACATCTTTTTCTGATTTAACCATTCTAGACTCATCAAACTTTTCATTAAGTTTAAAGCTATAAATTGCATGATCTCCATATTGTTGAGTTAATTCTGGGTTACTGGTAGTCATTAAAATTGGGAATTTTAAACCATGAATATCTCCAGTATAATTGTTAACTCTTAAAACTGGGCCAAAAGTCTCTTTATCTTTAGGCAACTGAATAACGTCTAAAAGAGGTCCGTACCCTACGGTATACTCATAACCATCTAGAATATAGGTGCTACTGTTTATGAATAATGTATAGCTGTCTTTATTTGATTTTCCTAATGTAGGGGTTTCGCTAAATGTCATTTTAATTTTATAGACTTCATTTTTAAATGCGGGATGGTTAATTTTCTTTACATCACTAAGCTCTACATTATTATCTTGGGTTAACCAAGGTAAATTTACATAATAGTAAAAGACCGAGTGTTGATGGTTTGGAGGGTTACCTACTCGCCAATCTGTTGTCCAGACTTCCTCTCCGTTGTAAGAAAGTTTAGAACCTACAAGCGGCCAATCTTGGTAAGACCTTCTTGTTTTCATATCAATGGTTTGAGTTTGTATCCAAAATCGCAAGGCTCCAAGTGCAGCACTATGCATGGTAGATGTAAAAGTGAGTGTTTCCAAGTTTTTCCATTTCTCCATCCCACCATGAGCTGAAATCATTTTTTCAATTATTTCTTTGCTTTCATTTGAAGCATATTTCGGTTGGGCAAAATTTATTTGGCAACTAAAAATTGAAATAAGCGCTACTAAAATTGTTGTTTTCATTTTTATTGATTTTTAAATTATACTCAAAACTATTTATGTCTTTGCAGTTGAAAAAGAGATATGTTCTGAATGACATTTAAAGTTTTTAGCGACAACTGATACTTTAATATCAAGACAAAAAATATTTACATTTATCTAATGGGAATTGCAATAAAAGAAGGCTTAGGGTTTGGTAAAAAGTATGTTTACCTGGTAGCTTTAACTATTAGCTTGATAGTAGTTTTGCAGGTTAGTAATAACCGAGAAGGAAAGCTTTATATTTTTCTTAGTGATATAGTTTATTATTTTTCTAATTATTTTGTTTGGGCTTTCTTAATAGAGTATATCAATGGAATAATACAACCAAAAAATTTTAAAAATAGACTATTAGGGATTGTGCTTTTTGTAATTGGAATACTATCCTTAGCACTAGTACAGCTAGTATTTACCAATATAATTTATTATGGTTTTCGTGTTCTTACCACACAAGAATCTGTTACAGATGCTTTTTATGATTTTAAGCCTATTATTTTTAAATCATTTTTAAGTAGATTCCTAGATATAACTATTATAATTATTTCTCTTAGAATATTGGACACTTATCAAAAGTTGCAATATAAAAAACTACAGGTACTATCCTTAGAAAAGGATTTAAATCAATCACAATTATTTGCTTTACAATCCCAGTTAAACCCACATTTTTTATTTAACTCACTTCACACTTTAAATACACTTATAGGCTATGACGATGAAAAAGCAAGGTCTATGGTGATGAAAATCACAAAATTATTACGGAAAATATTAAGTCATAAAGAAACACCAGATATTAGCTTTAAGGAGGAACTTGAGTATTTTGAGAACTATTTAGATATTGAACAGGAACGTTTTAATGATAGATTAGATGTGGTTATAGATGTTGATGAAAATACTAAGGAAATTAGGGTTCCAACATTAGTGCTTCAACCATTGATAGAAAACGCATTTAAGCATGGAGTTTCATTAGAGGGTGGTAAGACCATGATACAGTTAATTGCAAAGGTTAAAGAGAAAGATTTTTATATTTCTTTAAAGAATTCTATTCCCGAAGAAAAAAAACAGCGTTTAGAAACATCAACCAAGATTGGACTTAAAAACCTTAAGCAAAGATTAGAAGTTATGTATGCGGGAAACTTTGATTTTAAAACTACGATTATCGAAAATATGTTTGTTGTGTCAATAATTATTAAAGAAGTTGGTTAGATGATTATTTCTGTACTTATTGCAGATGATGAACCGCACGCAAGAAGGTATTTAAAAAACTTCTTGGCTGCCGATAAGAGCATTGGTGTAGTTCACGAGTGTAAGAATGGTAATCAAGTCTTGGAGTTTTTAAAACACAAGCAACCTGATATTATTTTTTTGGATATAAATATGCCGGGTATTAATGGAATTGAGGTGGCATCTAAGCTAATGGATACTTCATCTTTAATTATATTTTCTACAGCGTATGATGAATATGTACTTAAAGCTTTTGAATTAAAAGCTTATGATTATTTGTTAAAACCATTTGATGAAGTCCGTTTTAAAAGTGTGTTGCAAGATGCAAAAAATACTATCGAAACGGGTAAACAGGCTAAGTTTGTAAAGAATTTTTCAAAATTATATTATGAGTACAACCAAACACTAACACCACATCTTTCAGAACTACTTATAAAAGAAAAAGGCTTTTCTAAAAAAGTTAATGTAGATGAAATATTTTATATAGAAGCCAGTACTATTTATGCCATTTTGCATTTAGAAAATGACAAAGCTTTATATAGGGTTGCCTTAAATTTGTTAGAACAACAACTTCCACCTAACTTCTTTCGCATACATCGTTCGTTTATTGTAAATCAGGATTATATAGAAACAATTAAATATCTTAATAACAGTACCTATATGATTAAATTAATGAGTGGAGATGTGATAATTTCAAGCAGAAAATATAAAGACAGTATTGCAGATAGAATGTTTGAATAAGACAAAAAGACTCTAGTGTTGATTATTAAGAAACCTTGTTAAAACTGGTTTATTGAAAAAATAATATCATCTTTCGAATTCCTAATTTAATCAACTCTAACTAAGTTGAGCTTTCGGAGTTTAATTACCTTTTTGAATCTGGAATTAGGGTTTCAGTAAGAGTTTCTTCCTTTCCAAGTTGATCTACAAATAAAACTATACCTATTGATGATAATGCTGCTACGGCGATTGTGGGTAATGTAGAAATTTTTCGTTTTTTGATGGATTCAATTTCTTTTACTGAGATTCTAAAGAGTTTATCATTTTTTTCAATGAGTAAAGAATCTGTAATTTTTGGTGTTTTAGTATAACTTAATTTGATTGGCTTTTTACCATTAGTAAGCTGTACATAATAGATTTTATTTTTTTCAATATCTGATAAGCTAATTTCTTTATAGCTATAGCAACTGTTCATTAATAGTGTTAAAATGACACAAAGTAAAAGATATTTTTTCATGCTACTATTATTTTATTTTTTCAAAAAAACTAAAAATACTACTCCCGTATTTTCGTTTTTCAGCAAAATTGGGTAGTTCACTTAAATCTGTCTGTTCAGAATGTTCTATAATTAGAAGTCCTGCATCTGATATCAGCTCATTTGAAAAAGCCAACTCAGAAATTTTAGAAAATTGTGAAACATCAAAACTATACGGAGGGTCTGCAAAAATGATATCATACTTACTTTTGGTGCGTTCTAAAAACTTGAAGGCATCGCTCTTCATTACGGCTATTTCGAAATTCAATTCCTTTGCCGTTCTAGAGATAAATTGAACACAGCCCGCATTAGTATCGACAGCGGTTATTTCAGTAGCTCCTCTTGAAGCGAATTCGAAGCTTATGTTTCCTGTACCTGAAAACAAATCCAAAACTGCTAAATCCTCAAAGTAGTATTGGTTGTTTAAAATATTGAATAAGGCCTCTTTGGCCATATCCGTAGTAGGCCTTACAGGCAGTTTTTTTGGGGCTGTTAAGCGTTTACCTTTATATTTTCCTGAAATAATACGCATAGAACTAGTTAAGCATAGTCAGGTCAATAGAATCTTGGGTGCCTTCTTCAAAACTATAAGTGTTGTTTTTAGGAAGAAAAACGGACACTTTTTTTATGTAGTTGTAACAGATTTCAAATAACTCGTCTCCTTCTTCAATTTTACCAAAGAGTTTTAGTTTTACGCTTTCTACATCTAGTTGTAGTTGTTCAAAGGTAAATAGTATGTAGTATAAGAAATCTTCTTTTGTTCGATAAGGGAACTGGTTGTACAGAAGTACCTTTTTTTGATGTAAGACCACCAATTCCATTTCACGGTCCGAAACGTGAACATAACATATAGTTTTAGAACTTGCCTTTTGCTGTAAAAGGGTCTGTAGAACTGCGGTACTGCTGTGTTTGAATTCAAACTCCCCAAAATTTTCAAAAATGTAGTTGTTGATGTTTGTAAAGGGTACATAGACACTTATGACATCTTGGTTTTCGACCTCGTCGTACACTATATTGTCGTTCGCTAATATCTTAGTATTGAACTTCAGATAATTAGCAAGTTCGTTTTCATCAAATAGCGTTTTGGGCACCAAACTAAATAAGTTGTTTTTATGAATAACAAGAACATCCGAAAACTTCTTTTTGAGAACACTGTGTTTTTCGAATAAACTCTTAAGTTCTTTTAAAACCAAGTAGGGGGTGGATTCTGTCTTAAAGAAAAGGGTATCAGATAAAACCACTTTATTAAGAATAGTATCTGCAATACAAAAAGAAAGTCCATTCAAACTAATTTGAATGGACAGTTTCTTATATGAATTTGAATTTTCTTCCGCTATGTTAATTGTTTTTTCTGTCATAGAGGGGTGGCCAGTTACCATTGGTACTCACATCTGTTAATGAACCTACTTTGATTTCAGACCCATTTACCTCTTCAACACTGTTATAGGCATTTTCTTTGGCTTTTAAGTCATCAGGTTGATCGTATAAAACAACATTCTTTTTCACTTTTACCTCAAAAACAGGGGCCTTGTAACCACTCTTGTCGATGATGTCGGCTTTCATTTCAAATTTTTCTCCGTTCTGTGCGTGTGGCACATTCATCATAGTTTTATAGCGGTCGTCACTCTTGAAAAGCGAATCTTTCACCTTTACCATACCTAAGGTATCGATAACAACAGAATCTTGTTGTAGCTCGATTTGGTATGTTTTGTCAAAACGCATAAAAGAAGTATCCCTTTGTTGGGTGATGGTATAATTACCGGTATCTATAAATTGTATAAGACTGTTGAAATTACCTGCGTATCTGCCATTAACGGCTTTATAGGCTTCTTGCGAATCTCTAATATCTTTAAGCTTGTTGATTACATCAGCAAAGCGCTCTTCGCGAACTTTATTAAATTCAATTGGCGCATTGATTGATTGGTAAATTAGATATCCTAATCCTATACATACTATCCAAAGAACTACTTGTAAAATGGTTTTCATTAGTGTACGAGTTAATTAAATTTAGTGGTTTAGACAAATCTACAATTTTTTTTCAATCACGAAAGTTTTTGCCATAAAAATCATCCCTATATTTGGGGCTTTATGACTCACTTGAC
>CALBVX010000024.1 GCA_937969515.1 uncultured Croceitalea sp.
ATGTGATTTAAAGTTTGCTAACACAATTCAAAATTAAGCATATCAATTGCTTTCAAGCACCTTTCGCATGGCCTTAGCCTTAAGTAAGCATTCTTGATACTCTTTTTCAGGTTCTGATTTTGCCGTAATCGCACTTCCAACAGAGTAAGAAACGTAACGCTTGGCACTGTTATAAAGAATACTTCTGATAACAACATTAAAGTCAAAGTCACCATCAGGAGAAAAATACCCAACTGCGCCGCTATATAATCCTCTTTTGGTTTCTTCTAACCTTTCAATAATTTCTAAGGCCGCAATTTTAGGTGCTCCGGTCATACTCCCCATAGGAAACGTAGTTTTTATGAGCTCTACTGGGTTTACATGCTCATCTACAACCGCTGTGATCGTTGAAATCATTTGATGAACCTGTTTAAAAGAATACACTTTGCACAGCTCGGCCACTTCAACTGTCCCTTTTTTAGCCAATATTGACAAATCATTTCGAACCAAATCTGTAATCATAATATTCTCAGAACGCTCTTTGGGGTCTTTTTCCAAATTTATCTTTAGCATATTATCTTTCGTGCTATCATCGCAACGCGCAGCGGTACCTTTTATAGGTTGAGATATTACTTTACTATCTATCTTCTTTATATATCGCTCAGGTGACGCAGATAGCAGGTAGTTGTTATTAAACCTCAAAAAACTCGCAAAGGGCGGGGCAGAAATGTCATTTAACCTTAAAAAAGTAGCTGTTGGTTCAATTGCTGTATCCTCTGCATAAAACTCTTGACAAAAATTAGCTTCATAGATATCGCCACGTTGAATATGTTTCAAAAACATATTGGCTTTTTTATGATAAGCATCTTTATGGATACGCATTCTAATTTTAATATTGGTTTCTCCACCATCTTCCTGTTCTGGAATGAAATTGAGAATCGCATTAAAATCCCATTCTATCTCATCTGAAATACTTTCTACATAAAGAAATTGAACAGTATTATCCTTTAAGAGGATAAGCTTTTTAGGTTGAAAAAAATAAAGTTCGGGAAAAGATAATCCATCATAATTATTTGATTCTAAGCCTTCTAACTCATTTTTTAAATCATAAGACAGGTAGCCGAACAACCAATCTTTCTTCTCTTCTTGCGCAAGCTTGAGTTTGTTAAACGAATTTGAATTAGAACTTAATACATAGTTCGCATCAACTGCTAATAATGCATCAAAAGAACTATACTCGTCTTCGTGTGAATTGCTGTCAAGAAAAACAACTTCTTCATAAGTTTTAGACCAAAAAAGAAGATTTTTCTTGAATTTTGCAGTATCTGTAACCGAAAAAGTATGCGTCTTACGCAAATGGAAGTCGTTTTAAAGTGAGGCTAAAAAGTTTTGTATTGCCGAAGTGTGCATTGCAGCTAATTCTGAATCTAATATTCCTTTATCTTCATCAAAATTCTCAGAAAAACTAGGTAACGAAAAAGTTACTATAATCTCTGCTCCAAATCTTGGTAACATTTGATTGATAACTTCTAAAGCGTGTTTTGCTCCGCCTTTGCCGGGAGAAGTCGCCATAAGCAGCACCTTAGTGTCGTTCAAAAAATTTCTATCTACACGAGACAACCAATCTAACACGTTCTTAAAAAAGGCCGAGGGATTACTATTATGCTCATTTACTGAAAGTATCACGCCATCTGCTTTTTCAATATCTCCCTTAAGCTCTACTAGTGAATTCGAATATCCATGTTTTTTCTCATAATCTGAACTATACATCGGGAAAGGTAACTTTGCCATGTTCACTTTCTGAATTTGGTGCTCTTCGATTAATGAAACAGTATATTTTACAAGCTTATAGTTGATGGATGTTGAAGAATTGCTGCCAGCAAATGCTAAAATCTTAGCCATAAATACGAATCTATTGTTATTCAGCTAAAATACCGCAAAAACAGTTCTTTTGGTCTTATTTTGGTTAATTTTGCAACGCAAAACATCCGAAATAGCTGTTTTGCAAGTATATAGGATGTCAATCGTAAAGATGAAAGCAAACTCAAATAGACTTTTTTTTATCGATGCCATGAGAGCTTGGGCCATTTTAATGATGCTCCAAGGCCATTTTATTGATGGACTTTTAGATACCTTGTTTAGAGATCCTAATAATCTATTCTATACGACATGGCGCTATTTTAGAGGCATTACTGCACCCGTTTTCTTTACGGTATCCGGATTCATCTTCACCTATCTCTTGATTAGGGCCAAAGGTGCTGGTTTGCAGAACCCAAGAATTAAAAAGGGTTTAAAAAGAGGCCTACAGCTCATATGCATCGGTTATTTACTAAGATTAAATCTTTTTGGGCTCTTCGTTGGGGAGGTTTACGATGCATTTTATTTAGTAGACGTATTGCATTGTATTGGGCTATCGCTAATTGCGATTATTGGCATCTACCTCTTGTCATCCAAGAAAAACGCTTATTTATTTCCCGCTATTTTGTTTGGCATCACCTTGATATTGTTCTTGTTCGAACCTATATACAAACAATGGACATTTGCTTTCTTACCAGATGCAATCGCTAATTATTTTACTAAGGCAAATGGCTCTGTGTTTACCATAATACCTTGGCTAGGTTATACGACATTGGGTGGGTTTATATCTATTTTATTTTTAAAGTTCAAAGAAGTAAAGCGTTTTTACCCAAAAGCTATTTCAATAGCCGCTGTTTTAGGTCTGCTTTTGATTTTTACTTCTTCAGATGGATTTATTTTTCTTTTTGAGCAAACAGGAATAGAGCTATTCAAACGTATTGAATTAAACAATTATCTATTTATTCGTCTCGGAGATGTATTCATAGTATTCGCTATTTTCATGATTTTTAGAGGTATGATGACGAATAAAACCATACTAAAAGTTGGCGGGAATACCCTGAGCATTTACGTAATACATTTTGTTATTCTATACGGAAGCTTTACGGGCCTTGGGCTGTATCGCTTCTTGCATCACTCCCTAAATCCTTTTACAGTAGTATTTGGAGCAGTTGCCTTTATGCTTGCCTGTACATTTCTTGCTCTAAAATATGCAAAACATGAAACAGAAATAAAGTATCAATTAGGTTTTATGACCAATACGCTCAAAAGAGAAACGTCTTCTCTTTTAACAGCAGCTTATTCCAGTTCGAAAAATTTATTATTCAAACTACGCAGTCTTATTTCAAGAACTAGAGGTTAATCATAATCAATAACACTACACGTGTAAAGCGCGATTATCGGTTGCCGCCAGAGCTGCTTCTTTTACCGCTTCTGCGTAGGTAGGATGTGCATGGCTCATACGAGCTATATCCTCGGCAGAAGCCCTAAACTCCATTGCCGTAACCGCTTCGGTTATTAAATCTGCGCAACGTGCCCCGATCATGTGAACACCTAGAACCTCGTCGGTTTTAGCATCTGCCAATATTTTTACAAAACCGTCAATATCCATACTAGCTCTAGCCCTACCCAAGGCGCGCATAGGAAACTGACCAGATTTATAAGCGATTCCTGCTTCTTTCAGTTCCTCTTCAGTTTTACCAACCGCAGCAACTTCTGGCCAAGTGTATACCACGCCAGGTATAAGATTATAATTGATATGTGGTTTTTGGCCGGCCAAAACCTCGGCGACCAAAGTTCCTTCTTCTTCGGCCTTATGGGCAAGCATTGCACCCCGAACGACATCACCAATTGCATATATATTAGGCACGTTGGTCTGAAGATGCTCGTTTACCGCTATTCTTCCTCTTTCGTCTAAATTGACTCCAGCAGCTTTGGCATTCAATCCATCAGTGTATGGACGTCTCCCGACCGAAACCAAACAGTAATCAGCCTTAAATTCAACCTCTTGGCCCTTTTTATCATCAGCTTTGATGATAACTTCATCTCCTTTACGTTCAACAGATTTCACCTTATGCGAAAGATTGAATTTCACCTTTTGCTTTTTCATCACTTTCATAAGTTCTTTTGAAAGTGCGGCATCCATTCCTGGTATAATTCTGTCCATATACTCAACAACGGTAACATCTGCGCCAAGTCGCTTATAAACTTGACCAAGCTCTAAACCGATAACCCCTCCGCCAATAACCACCATATGTTTAGGAATCTCTTTTAACGATAAAGCTTCTGTGGATGTAATAATTCGCTCCTTGTCAATTTTAATAAAAGGCAATGTCGAAGGTTTAGAACCAGTTGCAATAATGGTGTTTTTAGCTTCTATAGTTTCCTTCTTGCCATCTGACTTTGCTATTTCAATATGAGTAGCGTCTTTAAAACTACCTAATCCTTGAAAAACATCAATCTTGTTTTTGCTCATTAAAAACTCAATTCCCTTAGTAGTTTGGTCAACAACCGCCTGCTTACGACCAATCATTTTCTCAAGGTTGATTTTTACCTCTCCAGGAATTTCGATACCATGCTCTTCAAAATGTTTTACCGCATCTTCATAATGGTGCGATGAATCCAGCAAGGCCTTTGAAGGAATACAACCCACGTTAAGGCAGGTACCGCCAAGGGTAGCATATTTTTCTATAATTGCAGTTTTCATACCCAATTGGGCACATCTAATTGCTGCTACATAACCTCCAGGTCCAGAACCGATAACGGCCACATCATACTGACTCATATTTTTATGGTATAAAAATGAATTTCAAATTTGATTAACATAAACGGACCACAAAAATACGAATGTTTTTTCGTTAAGAAGTGATTACGAAACAGGGGCCAAAGGAAACTTTAAAGCACTATAATTTCCTAACCATAATCCCAGAATCAATGACGAATTTACGCCTAGCTCAAAAAGGAAAGCACCCGTTAGGTAAGAGCAATTTGCCATTATCGACATTTTTGCCAGAACCCCCAAAGATAAAAGAATATGGGGCAAATGTGTTTTTCGAACTACGATGAGCGAGGTTATAAACCCTGCCGTAACTGCAGCTGTAAACATAGTAAAGCTGCCAAATAGCAGCTCTAGACCGGTTGAAGAACAAAGACTAAGGTTCTTGAATAGAATATCTTTGGTAATTGTTGTAAATAATAAAAGTGAAAAACCACCAAAAACGGTAGCCAATGCGCACAACAAGCGCTTGTTTTTTGAAGACATGAGATGATTTGTTTTTTGATTGATTCTCAAATTAAAAACTTCAACTCATGATTTCACTAGCTTTAACAGCAATTTAGGTTAAATATTAGATAAATATTGCAGTAGACTTCTTAACCGGATTGATTACAAAAGAACTCTGCGTGCTACCAATTTGGTCAATCACCGTTAATTTGTTTATCATAAACTCGCGATACGCAACCATATCTGAAACATGTATTGTAAGTATATAGTCATAATCACCACTTACATGGTTACATTCTGAAACTTCCTCTAACTCTTGTACT
>CALBVX010000025.1 GCA_937969515.1 uncultured Croceitalea sp.
GGAGGTGGCACGATTTCGGTGGCGGACAATGATAACGATGCGACCAACGAGATACAAGATGCGAACGAGGTAAACATCACTGATGCAGGCGGTAACTTTACGGCAACGGAAGTAGAAGGTGCCTTGGCGGAACTGGCGGCGAGCAATGCGGCCGACAACGATACCGACGCGACGAACGAGATACAGAATTTAGGCGAGGTATTAGCATATGGTAATGATGGAGGCGGAGCCGCTATCATGAACATCGCGGACCCGACCAATGCACAGGACGCAGCCACAAAGGCCTATGTCGATGCTTTGGATACGGACGATGCGGATGCTGACCCGACCAACGAGATACAGACATTAAGTCAAGCGGGCACTGACGTTACATTATCCAATGGAGGTGGCACGATATCGGTAGCGGACAACGATAACGATGCGACCAATGAGATACAGGATGCAAACGAGGTGAACATCACGGATGCAGGCGGTAACTTCACCGCAACGGAGGTAGAGGGTGCCTTGGCTGAACTGGCGGCGAGCAACGCGGCAGACAACGATACCGACGCGACGAACGAATTACAGACATTAAGTCAAACGGGCACTGATGTTACATTATCCAATGGAGGTGGCACGATATCGGTAGCGGACAATGATAACGATGCTACCAATGAGATACAGGATGCGGACGAGGTTACCATTACGGATGCGGGCGGTAACTTCACTGCAACAGAGGTAGAAGGTGCCTTAGCAGAGTTAGCTGCTAATTCAGACGATGATGTTTCAATTACGAATACGGTATCAGGTAATAGAATTGCAACCATTTCTGAACCTGGAATAACTTCAGTAGATGTTAATGAAACGGTTACCAGCCTTTCTCAAAATACTACAACAGGTGTAATTAGTTATACAGATGAAGATGGTGGCGCACCAGAAACTGCAAATGTAGTAGCAGCTGAAGCGGATAATATGATTTCTGTTGGAGCTAATGGTGGAGCATATATTGCGGCTATGCCAACAATCTATGCTACTGGTAAAGTAGCGGGTAATGGAACTGCAGCAGCTATTTATCAATCGACTGTTACTAGAATTAATGAAGGTGATTATCAAATCACTTTTTCAACTGCGCTTGCTAATGCTAATTATATTATTCAAGTAACAATTTTAGATTGTGCAGGTGATTGTCCAGGAAATACAGGTTCAGATTATGATGATCCAGGTATTACATATTACGATCAACAAACAACAGGATTTAAAGTGAATATTGGAGATAGTGATAACGGAGCAACTCAAAAAGATGATATAGATCTTGAGTTTATGTTTACAGTAATCACATTGCCTAATTAATATATTTCAATAAGAAAATAATAATGAAAAAAATAGTAATAGTCTTAGGGTTTTTTACGCTTTGCTTTTCTGCGCAAGGTCAAATAAAAGGTACGTCTTTACCTAGCCTTCCTTCATTAACAACTGCTGAAATGAACGGAGCTACAGGAGTTAATATAGGATCTTCTGTATTTAATACTGATGATCAAAAAGTATATAGGTTTACCACTACAGGCTGGGTAACTAACACGGATAATCAATTGGCTTCAGAAGTAGACTCTGATAGTCCAGTAGACATAGACGGAGATGGTACTAATGAACCAAATGTAGAAGAAATGATACAGGATCTTGCTCCAATATCTTCAAAAGCAGCTAGGGTATTCTATCCTCCTTCGATTGAGATAGATGCATCAGCAAACGTACTCAATGCTACTAAAAATTTATACACAGAGTACACCGCTCAGTTTGCTTCTCCTAATACTGTGGCAAGTACTGGAGCACCAAGTGCGGTTCCAATTTATGCGGCAAATGAACTTTATTATTACGTAACTTATTTTGATCCAGCAGTTTTTGCAAATGTCGAGATTGATGCAAATGGAGTTATGGAATATGACATAATCGGGCAACCAACAAACTATAATACACTAATCAACGTAGTATTTGTTGTAAAATAAATAATTAAAAACGACCCCAAATCCATTTGAAACTTTTCAAAACATATAGGTTTTTAGTTCTTAGTCTTGTTTTTACAACGCTTGGAATTACAGTATCCAATGCGCAATTCTTACTACAGGCACCTACCTCGGATAGTGACGGAACACGTTCGAACTTCCGTTGGTACGAAGCATCGGATACAGCAACAATTTTGAGTACGGATTCTTTTTACGAAGCAACGCAACCTGGTGTTTATTTTGCGACGTATGATGGCACGCTTTGTGGTTCTAATGCAACAGGCTATTTTATCCTGACAGATTGTAACTCACCTGACAACGAAGTTACCTTAGATATTACCCAGAATGTTTCTGGGTCTGCAACAGTTAGTTGGAATGATGCATCATTAAGCGGAACAACACCAACAGTAACTGCAACCACAAGTTTTGTCAGGTATCAGGCTACGATTACCAAGGCAGGTAATACTATACCATTACCAAGATTTACAGTAGCTTGCTTAAGTCAAGCTGCTACTTTAGTTGATGATGCAATTACAGTCAATGAAGACGAATCGGTTGTTGTCCCAATCTTCGATAATGATTCTGATTTACCAACTACGGGTACTTTGACGACTACGGACCCTGCGAATGGAACGATTACAATTAACGATAATGGCACACCTAATGACCCTTCAGATGATATTGTGACTTATGTGCCAAATGCAGACTACAATGGTCCGGATTCTTTTGATTATACGGTTTGCGATAGTAGTGGAGCGTGCAGCACGGCCACTGTTACTATAGATGTTTTGCCGATTGTCGATACATTTGATGATTCGGTTTCTACTGAAGTTGATACTCCAATTGACATTGATATTTTGGCAAATGATAATGATTTGCCGACTACAGGTACCTTAACAACAACAAATCCTTTCAATGGAACGGTTGTAATTAATGATAATGGTACACCTAATGACCCATCTGACGATTTTGTGACCTACATACCAGATGCTGGTTTTGAGGGTATAGATACTTTCGAATATACAATTTGCGATGCGCTTGGTAATTGTGATACTGCAACAGTAACTGTTGTTGTAACTCCGGTTGCCACAACAGAATTGGATAGTGATAATGATGGTATTGCAGATAGTTTTGAAGACCTGAATTTAGATGGAGATAACGATCCATCCACAAACCCTACCGATACGGATGGGGATGGAATACCAGATTATTTGGATATCGATAGCGATGATGATGGAATTCCTGATAATATAGAAGCGCAAACTACCGCCGGATATATTCCACCAAGTGGAGTTGATGCGAATGATAATGGTATTGATGATGCCTATGAGAATAATGGAAACTTAGGCCTAATTCCTGTTGATACAGACGGCGATGGAATTCCAGATTATGTTGATGATGATAGTGATAATGATGGTGTTCCTGATAGTACGGAAGCACATGACTTTGACCAAGACGGAATACCAGATGTGGTTTGGCTAGGTTCAGATAAGGACAATGATGGGCTAGATGATGGTTATGAAGGTGATACCCAAATAGACATCGATCCGAATGATGAGATAGATGATCCGAATACAGACTTACCAGATACGGACCAAGACGGGATACCGGATTATAGGGATACGGATGACGATGACGATGGTATCGTTACTTCCGATGAGGACGATAATTTGGATGGAGACTTTGCAAATGATGATGCAGATGCAGATGGTATACCAAATTATCTTGACCCAGACTTAGGTGAAGAAGAAGAGGACGAAGTTGAAGTATTTAATGTTATCACTCCGAACGGCGATGGTATACATGATATATTACGAATAAGAAATATTGAAAATTATCCAAACAACACAGTAAAAATCTATAACAGATGGGGAGTTTTGGTCTTTGTCACCAAAGCATATAATACAAATGGTAATGTTTTTGACGGAACTTCACAAGGAAGAGTTACGGTGAACCAAGACAATAAATTACCAGTTGGTACGTATTTCTACGTTATAGATTACGAAAATGATGCAGGTATAACTAAACAGCTCTCAGGTTATATATATATAAATAGATAAATGGATGAAACTGTGAGGTTGGTTGTAAAAAATATGATTTTTAAGAAGCTATTTTTAGTTCTTTTGCTACTGGTTTCTGTTGGCATATATGCGCAACAAGATGCGCAGTATACCCAGTATATGTACAATACAGTAAGTATTAACCCTGCTTATGCTGGATCTAGAGGACATATGAGTTTAGCTGGTCTATACCGAGCGCAATGGGTGGGCCTCGAAGGTGCGCCAGAGACACAGACTTTTAATGTCCATACTCCCATCGGTTATAAAGGTTTGGGATTAGGGCTGTCTTTTGTAAATGATGTTATTGGTCCTACTTCTGAAACTTATATTGACCTTGATATTTCTTATACAATCGATTTAGATTTTGATAAGAAACTAAGTTTCGGACTCAAACCCAGTATAAATCTGTTGGATGTTCAGTTTTCTGAATTAAATCAAGATACAGGTCAAGGTACCGACCCTACATTGCAACAAAATATAGACAACCGATTTACACCTAATATTGGTGCAGGGGTTTACTATCATACAGATAGATTTTATGCAGGATTATCTGTACCTAGAATTTTAGAAACAAGTCATTTTGAAGAATCCTCACTTTCAACGGCTAAGGAGCAGATGAACTTTTATTTTATTACCGGGTATGTTTTTGAACTTAATCCTTTTTTAAAATTCAAGCCGGCAATTTTAAGTAAAGTTGTGCAAGGGGCTCCGCTTCAACTGGATTTATCTGCAAATTTTATGTATGATGAAAAATTTATTGGAGGTGTAGCATACCGTTGGGATGCCGCTTTTAGTGGTATGGTCGGTTTTAAAATTTCAGAAGAATTTTTAATTGGGTTGGCCTATGACCGAGAAATAACCGACTTAGGTGCCACGGCATTTAATGATGGTTCTTTTGAAATTATACTTCGATACGATTTTATAAAGGCTATCGGTAATTTAAAGTCTCCTAGATTCTTCTAAGCATTGTAGATATTCACAAAACTTTATATTCATCGTTACATAAGTAGTCCGACAAAGGCTTTATTTTTGTGAAATGATGGAAGAGCAAGTAATATTGGTGAACGAAAAAGACGAGCCAATTGGATTAATGCCAAAAATGGAAGCTCATGAAAAAGCTGTGCTTCATAGGGCATTTTCGGTATTTATAATGAATGCCAAAGGCGAGACTATGCTTCAGCAAAGAGCTGCCGACAAATACCATTCCCCACTTTTATGGACAAATACCTGTTGCAGTCATCAGCGAGATGGTGAAACCAATTTAGAAGCAGGTAAAAGAAGGTTACAAGAAGAAATGGGCTTTGAAGTAGAATTAAAAGAACTCTTTTCATTCATTTACAAGGCACCTTTTGATAATGGATTAACCGAGCATGAATTAGACCATGTTATGATGGGTTATTACAATGAAGAACCACAAATAAATCCTGAAGAAGTTCAAGATTGGAAATGGATGAAGCCTGAAACTATAAAATCAGACATTTCCAATAATCCCGATAATTATACGGAGTGGTTTAAAATTATTTTTGATAAGTTCTATGATTACATCTCTAAAACAGATAGTGAATGAGGGTAAAGGTTAGTAGAAAAGCTCATTTTAATGCCGCTCATAGGTTGTACAGACCAGACTGGAGTTATGAAAAAAACCAAGCTGTTTTTGGCAAGTGCAACAACCCAAAATTTCATGGGCATAATTATGATTTAATTGTTAGCGTAACGGGTGATATAGACCAAGAAACGGGTTATGTAATGGATATGAAAGTACTAAAAGACCTTATAAAAGAGCATGTGGAAGAAGCTTTTGATCATAAAAACTTGAATCTCGATGTCCCAGACTTTAAAAACCTGAATCCTACTGCTGAAAACATAGCTGTTGTTATCTGGAATAAATTAAGACCACTGATCAAATCAGATAAAGATATAGAAGTAGTTCTTTATGAAACTCCTAGGAATTTTGTTTCTTATAATGGATGATAATTTAAATGTGTTTTTTACGTTTAATGATGTGTAAGAAAATAATTACATAATGAAATTATACCCATTAAAGTTTGATGCTATTATGAAGGACCGCCTTTGGGGTGGGGAAAAACTTCAAAAATTGTTCAATAAACCAAGTAAAACAGAAACCACAGGAGAAAGTTGGGAACTTTCGGGGGTAAAGGGAGATGTTTCAAAAGTTGCCAATGGAGAATTATCGGGCACTTCACTAAATCAGTTAATAGAGGATTATTCTGAAAAGTTATTGGGAGAAAGTGTAGTCAATCGCTTTGGGAAGGAATTTCCAATACTTATCAAGTTTATTGATGCAAAAGAAGATTTGTCTATTCAGCTTCATCCTAATGATGAGTTAGCCAAAGAGCGACACGATTCTTTCGGAAAAACTGAGATGTGGTACATTATGGATGCTGACCCTGGTGCTAATTTAATCGTTGGATTCAATAAGAACCTTGAAAAACAGGAGTATAAAAGTAGTCTTGAGAATAATACACTATTAGATTTATTGAATTATGAACCTGTTAAAGAGGGTGATACATTTTTTATAAATACAGGAAAAGTTCATGCTATTGGTGCTGGGGTATTATTAGCTGAAATTCAACAAACCTCTGATATTACCTATCGGGTTTTTGATTTTAATAGAAAAGATAAGGATGGTAATCTAAGAGAACTACATACCGATTTAGCTCTTGACGCAATTGATTTCTCTAAAAAAGACGATTTTAGAGTGGTTTATGATAGAGAGAAAAATAAGGTTAATAAAATGGTCGACTGTCCTTATTTTAAAACCAATATCATTGATTTAGATTCAGATCTAAATCTTGATATTACTGCACGTGATTCTTTTTCCATATACATGTGTGTTTCGGGCAGTGCAACCATTGAAAATGAATTTGGGAGTAGTTCAATACAAAAAGGAGAAACGGTTTTAATAGCCGCCTCAAGCGATATATTAAAAATTACCACAAAAGAAGCTAAGCTTTTAGAAGTAACAATTTAACCTTATTTTTGATTAAAACGATTTTATGGCAAGTGTTAGGGATTTAAAAAAAGATATCAATTTTGTTTTAGGAGATATTATTGAAGCTGTATACGAGTGGGAGGCTACTACGCAAAACAAAAACTCCGATAAAGGGTCTAAGCTCATTGATGGCGCTATTAGTGCTTTCGACGAATTGATGGATAAAGTACATGCCAAAGATGTTGAAAATTCGAAAGCTCATTATAAAGCTATTAGGGCTGACCTAGAAAAAAAAGCTACTGATTTAATTGAAAAATTAAACAAGCTTTAGGCTTAGATTATTTTAAGCCTTTCAAATATGTTTCAAGTCTTTTGCCGTATTTTGAATTCGCTACTTTTTCATCAAGAGCATTATAAATAGAATCCAAATACTTAGGATTGGCATCTGAGGCTTCAATCAAAGTTACATAGGGAGTTACATAGGAATTAGGATTGCTTAGTCCAAAATTGAGCACATATTGATACCTTCTTAACAGATTCGTCTGTCTTAGATTTTGAATTGAATCAAACTGTTCCGTAGATAAAGAATTTTCCTTTGGCAGCATTTCTTGAGCCAATTCTAATTCTCTGGTATTAAATTTCGATAGCATTCCCTGAAATTCCGCAAATTTTATGTGGCTCTTAGAACCAGAGATGTCCGAGTTGGTATCAAAAGTGTTCCATGCTGTATTGATTACAATATCCCCAGGCTCTCCAAAAAAAGTTATTCTATCGTTGATTTCGTTATTGTCAGCTTTATCCAAGTAGAGGTAAAATAGTTCTGGGCTCTCGATTTCATATGAAAATGAAAACCCTCCGTCCCCTTTTATAACAATAGAGTCTAAAGTTGCCAATGTTGAATCTTTGGCTTTTTGAAAATATAAAGTTCCTTTTTTCAGACCATCAATAACGCCCGAAACTGTCATTGTATTTTCGGTTTTCTTTTCACATGATGTCAGCGTGATTCCAAAAACGATAAGTAATAAAAGATATTTAGCTAATCTCATTAAGTAAAGATATTTGATTAAAAGGAAGACAAAAGTATTCCTTCTAGAAGTATTTTAAAAAATTAATTTAAAACGGTGAAAGAGTCTGAAATATACTCAAAGGTTTCTTGGTACTTGTCTCTTTTGTTTTTTAGAGTCCATCCCATTAACATATAGACCTTATCGTCTCCTTCAACAAAAGTGAAGAGGTAGCTTATATCGTAAATGACCCCTTGTACTTTACCATCGAAGGCTACAACTTCTGCGTCTTTGCCATTTATCTTTTTTGAGCTTTCGTTGATAAATTCATATGTGGTCAAACTTTCTTTAAAGAATTCTAGTTGAGCATTTTTATAATTCTTAATTAGGGGCAGAGACTCGTCATATTCTCCAATATCTAAGAAAACTTCCTTAAACTCTTCTTTGGGTTCGTCAATGACCACAAAATAAGTTTCTTTAAATATATTCTGATATTGCAGAGATGCCTCATCATTTAAGTTTTGGGCTTCTTTCATGTATTTAGGAAGTTTAACTTCATACTCCTCATTTATGGTTATAGCTTTAAAGCTGTCATCATTAAGTTTTTCTTTTTTAATATTATCACTAAAATCTATACAAGAAAAGACTTGTAAAAGAAGAATGAGGGCAAAAATGCTTTTTAAGATTTTTTTCATCTGATGGAATTGGATTTAATAGTGCTTGGCATTTCTTTAAAATTTAGATGCGACTTCCATTAAAAGCGCGCATAAGTATGCCCCACCTGTACCTACAACATAGCCAAAAACAGCCAATAGTATACCAACTGACGTAAGTGAAGGGTGAAACTCTGCTGCAACAACTGGAGCTGAAGCTGCCCCACCGACATTTGCTTGACTACCTACTGCTAGAAAGAAAAAAGGTGCTTTTATAATTTTGGCAACAAGAATTAACAAACCCGCATGTATTGAAATCCATACCAAGCCAATTGCAATTAGTCCGGGGTTTTCGAATACAGCACTTAAATCCATTTTCATTCCTATGGTCGCTACAAGAATGTAAATAAAAACACCACCAATTTTGCTTGCACCAGCACCTTCATAATTTTTAGCTTTAGTAAATGATAGACCAATGCCTATGGCCGTTGCAAAAACAACCATCCATAAAAATTTTGACCCGAGAGATGATAAAACCTTTTCTTTGTCTCTAATGACTTCAAAAGTATTTTCTAGAAATTCAGCAAAATGATTTCCTAAAAAATGAGCAAGTCCTACCCCGGCAAAAGCATAAAAAAGAAGCATCATAAAATCATGTAGAGATGTTACTCGTGCAATCTTAGCTGTATGTTCAGATACTTTTGTTTTTAATGCTTCAATTGATGATGTATCTGCTTTTAACCAGGCATCTATTTTTTTTGTTTTTCCAACTCCAAGTAAAATGATTGCCATCCAAAGATTAGCAACGACAATGTCAACCAAAACCATACCTCCGTACTTTTCTTGATTGAATTCAAAGACCTCTAGCATAGCGGCCTGATTAGCGCCACCCCCAATCCAACTACCAGCAATCGTAGCTAAACCTCTCCAAACGGCATCAAAACCTGCTCCTCCAACGGTATCAGGAGAGAAGATGGATACAATAAGAATAGCTAAAGGCCCCCCAATTATAATGCCCACAGTACCGGTTAAGAACATAATTAGGGCCTTGGAGCCAAGATTCAAAATTGCTTTTAAATCTATGCTTAAGGTCATTAAAATTAGCGCTGCAGGAAGTAGATAACGACTGGCGATATAATAGGTCTGCGAACTTTTTTCGTCAATGATACCCGAACTGGCTAGAATGGAAGGCAATAGATAACACATCAAAACCGTGGGTACAATGGCGTAGTATTTTTTCCAAAAACCGGTTTTTATAGAAGAAGTGTAAAAAACAAAACCCAAGCAAAGGGCAAGAAGACCAAATATTACAGTGTCTTCAGTAAACGGTAGTTGGCTCATTTTAGAAATTTGGTATGTTTCCAAATATAATAAAATCCGGCAGCTAAATATTGAGCCAGTAGGTTAACTTTAAATTGATGGATCGTACTCTTGGGGCGAAAGTGTTTACAAAGTAATTGTCATTATACACCAAAAACAAATCTGAAAGCGGTGCAAATCGCCATTGTAGCCTAGAGTTTATACCAAGATTATCTCTTTGATTACTGTACTGAACAAGTGTAGACCAAAACAAAGACTTACTAAAGGTTATATTGGCTCTAGGGCTGATCAACCAAATGTCGGCCCTTGAAAATGGTGATGGCAATTCTATATGATCATACTGTGCATTAAACCCAATATTTACTTTGGGAATGAACCTCCAAGTAAATCTGGTTTCCATAGAGTATCTGTTTCCATTGAAAAAGCCACCATAACTGGGTTGAACGCTAAAAGAAAAATTCTTACGATTATCTGATTGAAATTCAAGTTCTACATTGCTAAAGTGGTAGCCAGTATCAGCTGGTAACGAAACGGCATTTTCCTTTCCGGTAGGTTCAAATTCAGAAGCCAAATAAACAAAACGTTTTGAGAAACGGGCTTGTAGCCTTTCAAGTGTTCTAAATTCAGCTGATGTTTCTAAAGATACATTGTAATCGGTATTTCTAAAATCTAGTCCAGGCCTCCAAGTAAGTGTATTGAAAAGTTGGGCCTGATATCTATTTACTTTTCCTTTGGCCGGCCAAAACCTACCCTCTAGATTATTGGTGAGTTTAAAAATATCCTTTCGTCTTATAAAGCCTAAATCTGAATTAAATTCTTCGTCAATTGAAACAGCATCTACAAAAGCGGAAAAGTAACGGGTATTTTTCCCGAGATTTACCCCGAGAGAATAATTTCCTTCGTTATCATTTGGTTGAAAAGATTTATGAACATAAGCTTTGCCTACCCAACTGTTATCTTCAGAGGCCAAATTATAGTCTATACCTATAACCCGATTGTATTCTTCATCTTCAGGTAAAAAAGAAGCAGCATTAATGGCTTGTCTATTTATGAAAAATAACCCAACATTAGATCTAGCAAAGAGCTTTTGTTGTAGTGCGAACATCATATTATTATTGGAGGGTATTTCGTTTTCTTCATCTTTTTCGGTCTGAATGTTCAGAAAACCCAACCTAAGGTTATTGTTTATTTTGCCACTTAAACGTAGCCCACCTATAATTCTATTTTCAATAGTGTTATCAGCTGTATCTCTCGCAATGCCAATTCTTCTAGAGAAAAATGGATTAGCATCCCTGCCGCCACCAAAATTTCCAAAGAGGTCGTTGTTGTCCACAAAAAATTGTCTCCTTTCTGGTAAGGCCACTTCAAATCGCGTAAGGTTTGTGATAAAATTATCTACCTCTACAGTTGAGAAGTCGGGATTAATGGTTAAATCAAGATTAAGACTATTGCCCACTGCAATTTTCGCATCACCGCCTACTTTTAAATTTGTTAGTGATTCATTGTTTTCAAAATCTTTTGAAGAGATAGTATTTACGTACGGGATTAGCGCAAGTGGTGTTCTTGATTTTCCCAAGGGTTTTTCGAAAATCATATCGCCCATAAAGGCCAGACCAAAAATAAATTGGTTTTGAGGAATTTTAATCCATGTGGTTCGTTCATTGGTCTGCATGTCTAAACGATAACTATTAAAACGCCATTTGGTTTCTCCCTCCTTGAATTTGAAAGAGGTAAGGGGTATTGCCATTTCAGCAGTAAAGTAGTTATCATAAATTTTAGATTCACCACGCCATTTTACATCCCAAGAAGTGGTAAAACCGCCTCGATCGGTTCCACCACCAGATATTAGTGCCTCACGTCTAACGCCGTATGGGTTCATGCCAAAAAGAAAGGCATTTGTGCCGTCATTGAAGGTGTCAAAAACAAGACTTATTTGATCAATTCCACCACCTCTAAAGTCTCTCTGCAATGAGTTTGTCAAAAAATCTTTACCGGCCGCATTTCCTTTAATGGCAATGTAAAGGGTGGTATTGTCGTAAACCATCTTAATGGTGGTCTGCTGTTCCGCCATCACAGAATCGGATGGAAAGTACTGATGGAAGTCTTTGGCACTTTCTGCACTGTCCCAAATAGGTTCGTCTAGAATTCCGTCAATTTTAATGTTCTCTGAAATAAGTTTTACTGTGAAAGACTTGCTCTGATCTTGTGCATTAAGCTTAAAAAAGAAAATCAGTAAGAGTATAGCAGCGTAATATCTTGCCATATTTGAGTTTGAATTAGCCTGACAAATTTAATAGTAAGCTACGTTAAAAAAATGCCAAAAGAACTATTCTGAGGAATTGTCTTTTTTCTTAGGTTCGCGTTTTGCTTCTTTAAGACTTTTCATGAGCATCCACTCTATTTGGCCATTGGTGCTGCGAAATTCATCTGCTGCCCATTTTTCAATTGCCTTTAGCATTTCTTCATTTAATCGCAGTGCGAAGGCCTTTTTCTTACTCATTCCTTAAGATAAAAGTTGTGATTGCATTTACCAATTCGCTAGAAAGCGGAAAATTAGGTGAAGTATATGATTTCAAGTTTTCTTCTTGTTTTTCAATTTTTTTTAAAACATGGTTCATATTGTCAATTAAAATTAATTCTGCATTATGTTTTAAAACAGAACCATTTTCGGTTATAGCATTTAATAAGTTATTTGCATCGGCCGTGTTAATCTGTAAGTCTTTTTCACCTTGAATAATTAAGATGGGTTTATTAATTTTTTTAATTTCTGAAGTAGGACTAAGACTCATCCAGCTTTTAAAGAATTTTTGATTCTGTGGGGCGAAAATCGATAGTAACATTGGGTTCACTGATAAGATAGTATCGGTTTTTGCCAGTTCGGCAAAATGTTCTTTGGCTATTTTACCTAAACCTTCATTCTGTTCTGTTAGTTGTTTACTAATAACACTATCTATTGTGTTTGAAGGGCCAGCTAAAGAGATGTACGATTTTATATTGTCATCGGCAGCCAACATTGCCACTAGAGAGCCTTGGCTATGACCGATTAAATGTATCGACTTAAAACGGTTATCATTTTTAAAGTGAGAGATTACTTTTGATACATCGTCTACAAAATCTGTAATACTGATATTTTTTAAAAATTTAAAGTTATTTGTATTTGAGGTCCGTTTATCATACCTATAAAGGGCGATTCCGTTTTTGGTTAAACTATCCGATAGTTGCGCAATGTAGTTCGCTTTGGCAAGCCCTCCCTGATTACCGTTTCTATCCACATTTCCAGAACCGTGTACGAAGATAAGTAGCGGTACTTTCTGCTTCGTTTTAGGATAACTGAGGGTGCCGGGGATAGAAATTTGCCCATTTTTCAAATCAATTTCTTCGATTACAATGTTCTGGCCTTGTAAAAGGAGTGGAAGTAATATGAATATGAAATAAACGTTTTTCATCTGTTCTTTTCTCTTTCAAATACGACGGTCGCAGAATTTTCAGCAATATGGATAACTTGCCATCCTTGTTTGGCAAATTCATTTAAGGTGGCTTCTAAACGTTCACCATTTTTGTTCAATCCCATTTTCCATTTTTCAACTTTATATTCCTTCATTATTGAAATATCTATTTATTACTATTTGAGCATTATCAGGATTTTGAGTTCCAATAAGTATCTTTTTTCCATTTTTTAGATGAATTTGAATACCCATATTACCCTTAACATTATATGCCATGTCATTACTTTTTGGAACAGGTTTTATTCCCCAACCGCCATATTCTAGAATAGGCTTGTATTTACGGGTATAACACTTATCCATTTCTTTCCATGAGATTGTTTTCTTACCCCTATGAAAAGGCCTGAACTGATATTGAATTCCATTTTCATCAATGGTTGTTTTTAAACCTAATAAAAATAGTAAAGCTACTACAAGCACTAACATTAAAATTACAGCTATTTGGGCTGCGTAATCAGAGGAGGATACTTTGTCTACTGCATTTCCGGCAATGTACCACTCGTACATAAAATAAAGCAAAATACCAATTACGCTGAAGTTTATGACAAGCATCCACCATTGGTTAAACCTTTGTTTTTCTTCATAAATCCGCATCTTCTAATGATTTAAAGTTCCAGTATTTACAATAGGGGAGGCATCTTTATCAGAGCATAGTACTACCATGAGGTTACTTACCATTGCTGCTTTACGTTCTTCGTCTAAATCAACAATATTCTTTTGGCTGAGTTCTTCAAGCGCCATTTCAACCATACTCACAGCGCCTTCAACAATTTTATGTCTTGCAGCAACAATAGCGGTTGCCTGTTGCCTTTTAAGCATCGCATTGGCAATTTCTTGAGCATAAGCAAGATACCCTATTCGAGCTTCAAGTACTTCGATACCTGCCATAGAAAGTCTTTCTTGCACTTCTTTTTCTAAAGCTTCGCTAACTTCATTTACACTAGAACGTAGGGTGATATCTTCTTCAATACCTTCATCTGCAAAATTATCGTACGGATACATACTTGCCAATTTTCGAACGGCGGCATCTGTCTGTACTCTTACAAAATTCTTATAATCATCTACCTCAAATGCAGCTTTGTAAGTATTGGTGACACGCCATACCAAAATGGTGCTTATCATAACCGGGTTACCTAATTTGTCATTGACTTTAAGTCTTTCACTATCGAAGTTGCTGGCCCTAAGGGATATTTTCTTTTTTGAGTAAAGCGGATTTACCCAATAAAGCCCATTTCTTTTAATTGTGCCCACGTATTTACCAAAGAGCAATAACACTCTCGAACTGTTTGGGTTGACAAGTACAAGTCCGAAAGCTAAAATGAAGCCTAAAAATACCAAAATTCCGAACCAAGGTGAACTAGTAGAGATGATTGCGGCTATTCCCCCAAAGAATAAAAGCAAAAAAATAAATAGCATGAAGTAACCATTAAGGGGAGTTACAATTTTTTCGTTTGTCATAGTTGTTTATTTAATATGATATTAAAATGATATCATAAATATATAATATTAAATCGAATAATCAAAATGCGTTTGTTGTAAGTAGTAAAAAGTAATTTTTGGTTAACATATACCTATATAATAAGCGTTACTTTTGGCGAAAATTAATTTCATGCGCAGTATTTTTCTTCTTTTGTTCTTGATTCCCACACTTGCTTTTTCAAATATTTGGGGTCGTACCGGCCACCGGGTAACAGGTCATATAGCTGAAAAACACCTCACTAGAAAAGCAAGAAAAGCAATAAAAGAATTATTAGATGGGCATAGTCTTGCATTTGCATCTACCTATGCCGATGAGATTAAGTCTGACCGTAGTTTTTCTGAATATACTCCATGGCACTATGTGAACTATCCACTGGCGCAAAGTTATCTTGAATCGGATAAAAGCGAGTATGGTGATCTTGTGGTGGCTATTGATAGTTGTATTACTGTTCTAAAAAACAAGAACAGTACAAAAAAGGATAAAGCGTTCTATTTAAAATTTTTAATTCATCTAATAGGTGATCTTCATCAGCCTATGCATGCTGGTATAGAAGCGGATCGTGGAGGTAATGATATTCAAGTACAATGGTTTGGTAGAGGGTCAAACCTGCACAAAGTATGGGATACCAATATGTTAGAAGCATACGGTATGAGTTACTATGAGCTGGGAGATGAATTAGATAGGGCAACAACAAAAAATGAAAGAAGAACTATACAACAAGGAACAATAGTAGATTGGTTGGGTGAATCTCATGATTATGCAACTGAACTTTACAATTCGGTAAGTGTCGGTGAAAAATTAGGATATTCTTATACCTATAAATACAACCCACTTTTATTTGAAAGACTACAAAAAGGAGGTTTACGCTTGGCGAAAGTGCTCAACGATGTTTTTTCTTAGTGAACGTTTTTTAACGCTTTGAAACCTTATTGCCAGAGATATTTCTTTGTCGCGAACATTTAAACCGATTGACTTCATCAGTGCGTAGCTTTGAATGTTTGGTGCTTCTGCCCTGCACACGTTTACGCCACATTCTGAAACTGCTGGGTTTCATTTCGCGACGCATTATTTCGATAGTCTCTTGTTCCGATATGCCAAACTGATAGGTAATCGCGTCAAAAGGGGTACGATCTTCCCATGCCATTTCTATTATGCGGTCTAATTCTCTTTCTGTAAATTCTTTTTTCATAGCATTACAAAGCTACAAATTAATAGACCACTCTGAAGGTAAGATTAATACGTTCTGTAATCGGTTTGGCAGTTTTGGGTATTTGATGCTGCCAGAAGTGCTGGGTTTCGCCTTTCATCAATAGCAGGCTTCCATGCTCTAAAAGTATTTTCTGTTTAAGCTGTTTCTCATTTTTATGTCTAAGATGAAAAAAGCGTTCTTGTCCCAAACTTATAGATGCAATTACCGGATTTTCACCTAGTTCGGTCTCATCATCGGCATGCCACCCATTGCTGTCTTTACCATCCCTATAAAGATTAAGAAGGCAAGTAGTGAAAGTGGTCATGGCCACTAATTCTATGCTTTTTTTCAACTCTTGTAGCTCCTTGCTGAAAGGCTTTGGGGACATGGTAATATTGGAGTAGGAGTAAGCCTTGCCATTGTTGCCAAATAATGCAGTTAATCTGGGTTGCGGGTAGACTTTTCCAAAAACCTTGATATCATCTTGTTGCCAAGGAACAGTTCTCTTTAAATTATAAAAATAGTCATCAGCAATAGTTTTTTCAATAAAGTTGGGGTAGTAACTTATATCTGAATCGGGCAAGTCAAACTTAATTTCTTTATCGAATAATTGAGCCATTATTGCAGAACGGTTTTTAATTGATTTCGATACTCAGAAGGATTCTGCCCCGTAAAAGCCTTAAACGATTTATTGAAATGTGAGAAATTATTGAAACCGCTTTCAAAACATACCTCGGTAATACTAATGGGTTGTTCGGCCAACAATTTTGAGGCATGTACCAAACGATACTCATTTACAAATTGCACAAATGTCTTATTGGTTATTTTTTTAAAATATCGACAAAAAGAGGGTATGGTCATGCTAACCAAATTCGCTATCTCCTCTAAAGAGATATCCTCTTTAAAATTGGTCTTGACGTGGTTGAACACGACGTTTATCCTATCATTATCTTTAACCTCGGTCTCCATAGAAAAACCTTCGGCGTTCAAAACTTGAAATTCATTGGAGGACCCTAATTCATTCAATATATTTAATATAGATAACAATCGCTGAAAGTCTGGTTGATACTCTAGAATCTCCATTTTTTCACCTATTCTTTTTTTTGTCTTTCCATGAAACGCAATCCCGCTTTTAGATATATTTAAAAGGGACTGAATTTTTTTCATTTCAGGGATATCAAAAAAGTTATTCCCTAAAAAATCAATTTTCATTTGCACCACCGTTTCACTTTTATTTCCAGTTAATTTGTCGGTAAAACCACAATGGGGCAGGTTTGACCCCACTAGAATCAAATCTCCATCTCTAAAATAAGAGACATGGCTACCTATTTGTCTTTTACCTGAGCCTCCATTAATGTATACTAGCTCTAGTTCAGGGTGAAAGTGCCATCCAGCATTTGCATTCATTTTGTTTTCATCAAATCTTTGGTAAGTGAAAGACTTTCCAAAATCTGGGGCGATAGCTTCAAAAGTAGGTTTCTGATTCATCACGTTCATTTTTTCAATCTTATAGTAAAATTAGTAAGGTCTTTAAGATTGAATCTATGCAAAATTAACTGAAATATATACAATATTACCTTTAATGCAGCAAGTTGTCATAGTCTGGGTTAAAATTGAACATAAATTGGAAAATCCTGTGGTAGTTTGGAAGCTTTAAACGGACTTAAATTTGCAATGTAAATTAATTACAAATCTTAAAAACAACATGTTATGAAGACAATCTTAAAAAATTCAGTAGCAGCAGCCATATTATTAAGTTCAACTTTAAGTATGGCCAAAGGACCAGAAAAAGAATTCGGTAAAAAAGGAATTTCTAAGAACGAAGTTGAAAAGAACATCATCAATTTTGATTTTGACCCAACTTTTAAAAGAAAAGGCGACAAATTATTTATGAACCTGCTAAATCTTGATAAAGAAAAAGTAATTATTACAGTTATCGATAGTGAGGGTAGAGTTGTATTTAAAGAAGTAATAAAAGACGCGGTGGTCGTTGAAAAGGCCTTTAATTTTGAAAATGCCTTTGAAGATAAATACACTGTAGTAATTACTGATAGTAAAGAAACTTTCCAAGAAAGTGTAGTGGTTAAAGGAAAATAGTTTAGTTAATTTTTATTCAGTTTAAAAAGCCTCAATCTCAAGTTGAGGTTTTTTTATGTATATCTTTTTAGGTTTTCTCGTTTATGCGGTGGTAAGGCTATATTGTTAATAGCTAAATCGACTAAAGCACTATCCTTTTTTCGCATGTATAGTAATTGATAAAATTGTTTTACTGTCAATGCATTTACAGATTGTTCAACCAGGTTCAGGTCGTCATCATTGGTAACGGTGCCTTCTTCTAAAACTTTAACATAAGTACCGGGCTTTTCATGATGTATGAACTGTTTTAATATGTTTTGGTCTTTAAAACGAATACCTAGCTTAAAACACGGTTCACGAGGTTGTGTTACCTGTACAAGTGCAGTGCCAATTTTGTAGATATCCCCTATTCTAATTTTGGATTCGTCTAAACCCATAACTGTTAAGTTTTCTCCGAACATCCCCCAGCCCCAATTAAGATTGGGATACTTTTTCTTCCAGAAATTATAGTTATCGGCCGAAAACAAGTAGCACGCTTTGTAAATTCCACCATGATGTTTTCGGTCTATAACAGCATCTTTTGCCACATCTTCTTTTTGTAATAAAATAGGTTCATTTACGGGATACTTATAAATTCCGGTTTCTATGGTTTTGCCATTCCATAATACTTTGGTCGGTTTACCAATGTTTGTAGAGACAACTTTCATCTTATGAAAATAAAAAAACCATCACATTTGTGATGGTTTTTCATGTTAATGTTTAGCGGGTTAGTCTTCTTTTTCTAAACGTTTTGTCATGGTGAACCCAACAAATAAACCAATACCTGCCATAAAAAAGATGGTTGCCGGGTAAGCCACATCTTCATCAAAACCAAGAGCCTCTAAAAGTGAGCCTAAAAATATTCCTAGACCTATACCCATTAAAAGTAAGGCAAGATTTAACAACAATACTTTCCAAATAGGCGCTGTTCTGCTATCTCGGCCCTTTACAAAAATACTTGCATCGGCACCTTTTTCTATTAAGGCCAGTCGTTCTTTGTTTCGTGTTGAGAAATAGAGATAGGCTATTCCGAAAATTGCACCAAAGAAAATTGGTATAATGATTAATTCTGATCCCATAATTGTTTCGATTTTTAATTGATTAATAAACTCATTTGCCCTTATGACGATAGCTTTTCAAAAAAGGTTACACCCATTTAAGTTTTTTTAAATTTATGTAACCTTAATAGCAATATTTTCGTCTTATGGATTAAATGGAACAAAACCAATACCAACCTAATGTTCAATTAATAATTAATGGTAATTCGCAAGAGTTTTCAAAACTAGTGGATAGCCATAAGAATTTGGTGTTTACGGTGGCGTTACGAATGTTGAAAAATACGGAAGAAGCAGAAGAAGTGGCCCAAGACACCTTTGTTAAGGTTTTTAAGTCTATCAAAAGCTTTAAAGGAGATTCTAAATTTTCTACTTGGATTTATAGAATAGCCTACAACAGTTGTTTAGATAGGCTTAAAAAAATAAAAAAAGCGCAACAAATAAAGTCGTTCGATGAAATGTCGGGTGTAGAAATATCTGATTTGAGCACAGTTTTAGATGCTATTGAAAGAGAAGAAAAGTCAAAGGTGTTGAAACAATGTATAGGCTTGCTGTCGCCAAGTGATAGTGCTTTACTTACATTATTTTACTTTGAAGAAAAAAACTTGAACGAACTTTCTAAGATTCTTAACTTAACAGAAAACAATGTTAAGGTTAAACTCTTTAGAGCTAGAGCTAGATTGGCAAAGATATTAAAGGAAAGGTTGAACCCTGAAACAATAAAGAATTATGGATAACCAAGAAGAATTAGAAAAGCTTATCGATAAGTTGATGGTATCCGATACTTTGGAGACTCCTTCATTGAATTTTACCAAAAAGGTGCTTGAAAAAACAATTTCTGTAAAAAGTGAAAGATTGGTATATAAGCCTTTGTTGCCAAAATGGTTGCTTCTTTTGGCAGTAGCCGTAGTTGTAGGCTTTCTTGTATATGGAATTAACCTATATATAACTTCAGGTATTTCTAATCCGTATTTTAAAGACTTGAATAAGGTAGGAATTTGGTCTTCTAATTTTTTCTCACAATTCAGTTTATCAAAAACGATGACGTATGCGATTGTAATATCTGGTTTAATGGTTTGCTTGCATACGTTGGTATTAAAAAAATACTTTGAGAATAGGCTGGCCTAAAACGGTAAGTACCAATAGGCCCAATACATTAGCCCCAATTGTAAAGGAATTCTAAGGATTAAAACCCATTTCGGAATGCCGGCAGATGCTTTCTCGCCTGATAACATGTAAAAATGTACGATTAGGAATATACCTAGCATAGCTACAATACCCCAAATAGCGATGTTTTTTGTAGAAGAAAAGCAAAGCCCTATGCCTAAAGCAATTTCAGCAACTCCACTCCAGAAAACCAATGCCTTATGATTTGGTAAGTACCTTGGCATGATACGCATATAAGCCTTTGGTTTAATAAAGTGCATTAACCCACCAAATACATACATAAAGGCCATTAGGTAAAGATGCCAGGGGTATATCATAAATTATTCTTTAAAGTGCCAAAACGGTATTTCTGCTTCGATATAAGTCTCTGTTGTATCCTTTACTTTTCGAAATCGGCGCAGTATTAGAAGATGTTTTCCTTCAGAGATTTCCCGAATGTCTATATTGGTCTCAAAACCTAATTGACCCTTAGTGTTTGTTGTGGCGATAAAATCTGAATCAAATTTTAAGGTGTCGATTTTAAAGGAATAGATTTCATTAAAAAGGGTAACATATCGTTTTCTAAGACTATCCCTCTGTCTTCTATTTTTCCAACTGTTACCTGAACCGGTTATTTGAATATCAGAAGATAAACCCCTTAGGTCTTTTTCAGGCTTGATGGTGGAGTCGTATGCAAAAATTCGATCTTCAATATTTTCTTCAAAAGGGATAAAAACAGGTAAATAGGGGGTTCTGATTATTTTTGATGGAATTACTATTTCTCCTGGTAAATCTCCTTCCTCCGTGAGTAAATCTTGATAATTTTCTTTATTTGCAAAAATTGAGGATGAATCTCTATCCGCATCCAAATAATTGGATTTTTCATAAGTAAAAGATGCAAGAATTAATATGCATACATATATGGGCGTTAATAGAAGAATTAGCCTCTTGCCGAACTTGTTGTCTAGAAAATTGTAAACCAAGGGTCTGTATAAGAAAGATAAGGTCACAAAACTAAATATCCAATATATCGGAAAGTAGACTTTGGCTACCCATTTGTTACGTTTGAGCAAACCTTGTGTAATAAAATCAAAAAAGGTCAAGAGCATGCCGATAACAAGAAAAATCATTAAAAAGATGCCAACTCCTTGCGATATCCACCTAGGGAGAGTTTCATTATCGATAATAAAATTTGCGATCAATACAAAACAAATGATGACTAAGGCCAAGGCTATCACGTAGAATATCAGTAGAAAAGAAATGGCGAAGAGTACACTACAATAATTTTCGAGACTACCAATATAGCGGTCGAACGATACTATTTTTTTTGAGAGATAGTTTTTGAATTTATCGGTATACTTTAATTTATCGAATTCAATGTCGCCCGAAACATAACGTAAGCCTAAAGCACCTATCCATAAACCCCTTAAAATAACGTGCAGCAATAGATTAAAAAGCAAAATTGAACAGGCAATAAGTGCGATAAAATGCACAACGAAACTATAGATTTGCCTTTCATTTTCTGCATTTAGCATTTCAATTTTTAAGGGCTCGTAAGCTGTAAAAAGCCCGAAAATGGCAAAACCAGAAATTAGAAGTTCCAGTTCCCAACTTTGTTGTTGTAGAGAGTCCAACAGCTTTCTAAATGCAGGACTTTTATAATCGTTATTCATTGGCATGGTTGACTTTAACAAACAATATACTAAAGTTTAGTCTTTGTAATGCCAAAAAGGAATGGTTACCAAGGTATCAATTTTAATTTTCTTTTTAAAAAGTTCGTTATCGCCAGCTGGTCCTACAATATGTAAAAGATGTTTCCCTTTTCCTATTGTCGATATATCCAAAAAAGTTTCGAACTGAAGCCGCCCATTTGAATTTGTCGTGTAAATGAACTCTTTTTCTACTATGGTTGAATCAATAAGTACTTCGTACATATTATTTACCACATTCAAGTATTTTTTTTGTTGTTCTACGTCTTTATTGTTGCCTATAGAAAGGGTTAATCCTGGAATCGACATGCTTTTTCCATTAAAGCCGTAGCCTCTTTCATCTTTGTTAGGCTTTAGAGTGCTATCTTTTTCAAAAACGGCATTCTCTTTAAATGTGGTAAAAGGTATCTTAAGGGGCAGGTACGATGTGGTTATAATTTTTGAGGGTATCGTGGCAAAATCAATTAAATCTTCGCTATTGTCGATAACATCTTCGTAATTGCCTTTATTGGCATAAATGGCACTTGAGTCTCCACTGGTGGTTAAGTAATTGGAATGCTGCTTTGAGAAAGAACTTAATAAGAAGCTGATAAGTAAATAGGCAGGTAAGATAAAGGTAGCTAACCATTTGGTTCTTTTTTGATCTAAAAAATTGTAGACCAAAGGGCGATATAAAAAAGAAAGGGTTATGATACTGAAAAAGCGATAAACGGGATAATAAATTTTTGGTCTTAAATTACCTTTCTTTAAGATGCCCATACCTATAAAATCTATAAAAATGAGCAAAGCAAAAGAAAAGTAGAAGAATGCCCAATACACATTAAAAATAACCTGCTGTTCACTGCTGAAAATATCGGTAAGCTCTACTAAATTACTCACTAGAATATAGAAACCGATTATTAGCATATATGCCATAAAGTAAAATATCATTAAAAAAGCGATGGCAAATAGGGTACTACAGATATTCTCTAATCGCGATATATACCTGTCAAAAGAACCTACTTTTTTGGTAAGGTGGTCCGTGAATTTTTTGGAGTATTGCAATTCATCATAGTCAATTTCATTCGAAACATATCTAAGTCCAAGAGCCCCGATCCATACACCCCTCAAAATCACATGCACCAAAAGCACCACCAGTAAAATGCTAAGTGCGGGGTATACCGTTTGTATAAAAAAACGATAAATGAAGTCATCATTGCCAATGGCCTTCATTAGTTCTTCTTTAAGCGGATTCATTACCTGAAAAAGGCCAAAAATGGCAAAACCTGATATCAGTAATTCTAACTGCCAACTTTCTTGTTGCAGCTTATCAAGCAATTTTTTAAAAGAAGAACTATTGTAATCGTTACTCATGGTTGGTTTATTGATAATCTAATATAGAGCTTTTACATAAAAAAACGCTCATAGAACCTATGAGCGTTTTATATGCTAAAATTCAGACTGGGTTTGAGTTAATTACTTTATCATATCGTAACTACGATTAATGAAATTAGTAAGTTCTTCACCTTTTAAAAGTCCTTTGGATAAGCGAGCTAAATCTAAAGACTGATTAATGAGTCGCTCCCTTTTCTTAGCTGTTTTGGTATTTAAAATTTCACCTACCAGTTCATTGTTGGTATTAACGATTAAGTTGAACATATCTGGCATATTACCCATACCGAACATTCCTCCGCCCCCTGTTTGCTGCATATCTTTCATTCTACGCATAAATTCTGGCTCAGTGATGATAAATGGTTGTGCCGAGCTGTCCATTGCTTCCAATTGCACCGTAAAACCTTTAGATGGGTCAATTACTTTTTCAATCTCACCTTTTAACTTTTCTTTTTCTTCATCAGAAAGTTTAGAAATAGTGGTGTCTTCTTTTTTGATAAGATTATCGATATGGTCGGCATCAACACGGGCAAAAGAAATCTTTTCTTTCGAAGTCTCTAATTTTTGCATTAGATGAGGTACAATAGGCGAGTCTAATAATAATACTTCATAACCTTTTGCTTTTGCAGCTTCGATGTAGCTGTGTTGTGCTTCCTTGTCAGATGCGTAAAGAATAACCAGCTTGTCATCTTTATCGGTCTGGGTATCCTTTATTTTAGCCTCTAGCTCTTCAAAAGTGAAGTACCTACCATCAATGGTCGGATATAGGGCAAATTTGTCGGCCTTTTCAAAGAACTTATCTTCAGAAAGCATACCATATTCAATGACTACTTTAATGTCGTTCCATTTTTGCTCGAAGTCTTCACGGCTATTCTTGAAAAGTGAGCTTAACTTATCGGCCACCTTTTTAGTAATGTAAGATGAAATCTTTTTAACGGCACCGTCAGCCTGCAAATAAGAGCGTGATACATTTAAGGGAATATCAGGAGAATCTATTACACCACGTAGCATGGTTAAAAACTCTGGCACTATACCCTCGACATTATCGGTAACGAATACCTGGTTTTGATATAACTGTATCTTATCTTTTTGAATGTTGAGGTCATTGGTCAACTTAGGGAAGTATAAAATACCTGTTAAGTTAAATGGGTAGTCTACATTCAAATGAATATTGAACAATGGCTCCTCGAACTGCATGGGGTACAGTTCCCTGTAGAAACCTTTATAATCTTCATCTTTTAAATCTGCCGGTTTTTTCGTCCATGCAGGGTTTGGATTATTTATAATATCATCAACCTCTTTGGTAGGAGCTGGGTCTTCTTCTTTTGCACCTTCTGGCTTGGGCAGTGTTTCTGTTTTTGTTCCGAACTTGATCGGAATAGGCATAAATTTATTGTACTTGGTCAAAAGTTCACGTATTCTAGAATCTTCCAAAAATTCAGTTGAATCCTCGGCAACATGAAGCACAATCTCAGTACCTCTATCTTCCTTTTTAGCCTTTTTTAATTCAAATTCTGGTGATCCATCACAAGACCAATGCACTGCTGGTTCGTCTTTAAAACTTTTGGTGATAATCTCAACTTTTTCAGCAACCATAAAAGCTGAATAGAAACCTAGGCCAAAATGCCCGATAATACCAGCGTCTTTACCGGCATCTTTATACTTATCTAAAAACTCTTCTGCACCTGAAAAAGCTACCTCGTTGATATATTTCTTGACTTCGTCTTCGGTCATACCGATGCCTTGGTCGATAATATGGATTTTTTTGGCATCCTTATCCACTTTGATTTCAATTAGCGGATTGCCATATTCTACTTTCGCTTCTCCAATGGAAGTAAGATGCTTGAGTTTTAAAGTAGCGTCTGTCGCGTTCGAAATCAACTCACGTAAAAATATTTCGTGGTCGCTGTAGAGAAACTTTTTAATTAGCGGAAAAATATTTTCTACCGAAACATTAATTTTACCTGTCGCCATAATTACTTTGATTTTATTGTATTTCATCCGCAAACGCGGATTTTCTTTATTTATAATTCACAAACTACTTTTCAAAAAAAGTACCATAGCCGAAAAAAGTGACAAACTGACACCAGGATAAGGTCAATAATTTTTAAGCTCAAAAGTTTAACAAATATTTCGTTTAATTAATTTTAAAATTAGTTGAACATTATATATCTTTACACAGTTGTAAGGATAAATTTTGCTATGAAAAAGTTTATTACAACAAGTTTGTTTATTTATTGGTTAGGTTGTTGAAAACGTGTTCTTGCTAAGGGAACACGTTTTCTCTTTTTGGTAGATTATTAACAGAATCTATGTTTATAATATTGTAAATTTGTTTTAACAAAAAATTGAATATGGCTACAAAGGCAAGTACAACAAAAATAACAGAAGATAAAATCATCGCATTTTATATGGATTACGTTTTGGAACACGAAATGCATCCGAAATCGGTCTATAAATTTTGTAAAGAAAATAAAATCAAAGAAGATGAATTTTACGGCTTTTTTGGTTCTTTCGAAGCTTTGCAAAAAGGGATATGGAATAAGTTTCATTCCAATACAATTCATCTTCTGAATAAAAATAAGGAGTACGGTAGCTTTAGCAACAAAGACAAAATGCTCACTTATTTTTACACCTTTTTTGAACTTTTAACCCTAAATCGCAGTTATGTACTTTTTTCTTTGGACGGAAAAAGACAGTTATTGGATAAGATGGGAGAACTTAAAGAGCTAAGGTCACATCTTAAAGGTTTTGCAACGGAGCTTATTGAAGAAGGTAATGCAAATAAGACCCTAAAGATAACAAAGCAGAGTCCGAGAATATTTTCAGAGGGTGCCTGGGTGCAATTTTTGTTTTTGCTGAAATTTTGGATAGATGACTCTTCAGCTGGTTTTGAAAAAACTGATTTAGCAATAGAAAAGTCGGTTACCACAATATTTGATCTTTTTGATAATACCCCCTTAGAAAGTATTATCGATTTCGGTAAGTTTTTATACAAAGAGAACTTCGCTTAGTACTATAAATATGAAGACACTAGATAAGATACCTACGGGAAAGATTGAGCGTGCTGGGAAATTGGTAAAAACTGGTGTGAAAATAGGTGGTAACTATGCCAAATACTATAGTAAAAAACTAGTCAACCCGAATTTAAGTAAAGATGAGCTTAATGAGGATAATGCGGGTGACATTTATGACGGGCTAAAAAGTTTAAAAGGCAGTGCGCTTAAAGTAGCCCAGATGCTAAGTATGGAGAAAAACCTGCTACCTAGTGCCTACGTAGAGAAATTTTCTCTTTCTCAATTTTCTGTACCACCGCTTTCTGCACCATTGGTCCGTAAAACCTTTAAAAAATATCTTGGTAAATTTCCAGAGGAGATTTTTGACACCTTTGAGCGTGATTCGGTTAACGCTGCGAGTATCGGTCAAGTACACAAAGCCACTAAAGATGACAGAAAACTAGCTGTCAAAATTCAATATCCTGGGGTTGCGGAAAGTATAAGCAGTGATTTAGCTATAGTTAAGCCTATTGCCATTCGCATGTTCAACTTGCAGGGAAAAGACTCCGATAAATATTTTAAGGAAGTTGAGAATAAATTGGTAGAAGAGACCAATTACATTTTAGAGTTAAAACAAAGTAAGGAGATAACTGAAGCCTGTGCGGTTATACCTAATATGGAGTTCCCTAAATATTATGAAGAACTTTCTAGCGAACGAATCATTACGATGGACTGGATGAAAGGAGTTCATCTAAGTGAGTTTGCTAAAGCCGGGTTCGCACAAAAAATCGGAAATAAGCTAGGGCAAGCCCTTTGGGACTTTTACATGTTTCAAATTCACGGTTTGCGAAAAGTGCATGCCGACCCCCACCCAGGTAATTTTCTAGTCAGTAAAGAAAATACTTTAATCGCTATCGATTTTGGCTGTATTAAAGAGATTCCAGATGAGTTTTATATTCCCTATTTTGAGTTGGCGAAGAAAGAAAACATCAATAACGATGAAATCTTTATGGAAAAGCTCTATGAACTTGAAATATTGACGCCAACAGATTCGCAAAAAGAACTAGACTTTTTCACGGCCTTGTTTAAAGAGATGCTAAGTCTATTTACCTCGCCTTTTCATGAAGAAGAGTTCGACTTTGGTTCTGATGTCTTTTGGGCTAAAATAGCAGACCTTAGCGAACGCTATTCCAAAGACGAGCAAATACGAAAAATGAACGGTAATCGCGGCTCAAAACATTTTTTATATATGAACCGTACTTTCTTCGGTCTCTACAATCTTTTACACGATTTAAAGGCCAAGGTCACGGTAAATAATTTTAGACAGTATCTTGATTAAATATAATATCCAAGGTTTAAAATAAATCCGAATGTTTTAGTACCATCAATTTATTTTTTACTTTACCGATTCAATTACTCATCTCTAATGGGTTTCAAACACATTTTTTATGTATAATTCTAAAATTATAGGCCTTGGCCATTACGTTCCTGATAATGTTGTAACCAATGATGATCTTTCTAAGTTAATGGATACCAATGATGAATGGATTCAAGAACGTACAGGTATTAAAGAAAGAAGACATGTAGTAAAAGGTGAAGATACTACGACTACAATGGGGGTCAAAGCAGCCAGAGTAGCTATAGAACGAGCAGGAATAGATAAAGATGACATTGATTTTATTGTTTTTGCAACCTTGAGTCCAGACTATTATTTCCCTGGTCCGGGCGTTTTGGTGCAACGAGATTTAGGTATCAAAACTGTAGGTGCCCTTGATGTTAGAAACCAATGTTCTGGGTTCGTATATGGAATATCGGTTGCCGACCAATATGTAAAAAGTGGTATGTACAAAAATGTTTTGGTCATTGGTTCTGAGGTACATTCTACAGGGTTGGATATGACAACAAGGGGTAGGGGAGTATCCGTTATTTTTGGGGATGGTGCAGGTGCTGCCGTTGTGAGTAGAGAAGAAGATACCACAAAAGGTATTCTTTCGACCCATTTACATTCCGAAGGGCAACACGCAGAAGAACTTTCGCTTATTGCGCCAGGCATGGGCAAACGATGGGTAACCGATATTATAGATGACAATGATCCTAATGATGAATCCTATTTTCCTTACATGAACGGGCAATTTGTATTCAAAAATGCGGTAGTTCGTTTTAGCGAAGTGATAATGGAAGGCTTGCAAACAAACGGATTAAATCCTTCCGACATTAATATGTTGGTTCCGCACCAGGCAAACCTTAGAATTTCTCAGTTTGTACAAAAGAAGTTTGGGCTTTCGAACGATCAAGTGTATAATAACATTATGCACTATGGCAATACAACTGCGGCCTCAATACCTATAGCTTTGACCGAAGCTTGGGAAAAAGGTAAAATTAATGACGGTGATTTAGTAGTACTGGCAGCCTTTGGTAGTGGATTTACTTGGGGCAGTGCCATTATTAGATGGTAAAAATAAACCCTAGTTTTTACACTAGGGTTTCTTATTGATTTCTTGATGTAGAACTAACCAACCAATTTCTATCTCAAACAAACCAATACTTTAATTCCTTTTTAAAAAGACGCCAATATCTAAATGATGTTACATTAAAACCTGGCTTTAACAATTTTTAAGAGTGCGGTTGATGCTGTTCTTAGGTAAGCATTTAAAAAAAGAACCCTGACTCCAATAAAGAAGTCAGGGTTTTGTCATTGATAAGCTATACTAAACACTAACCATTAACTATAAAAAATACAGTCTTACCAATGATTAAAATTTTAAGTCTATTACCAATAGACGATATTTTTCGTAAATCGTTACGACTTTTAACCTAGTTTAACAGATAAATAACAAATGAAAACAACTTTAGTCTTTGGTGCTTCTTTAAAAACCAATCGTTACAGTAACATAGCTATTCACCGTTTACAGGAGAATAATATTGATACAAAGGCATTTGGGTTAAGGGCCGGATATGTAGGTTCGGTGCAAATTACAACCAATTTGTCGGATATTAAAAACATAGATACCATCACCCTATACATGAACCCTTCTCGACAAAGCGAGTATTACTATCAAATTACGGAATTGGCACCGAGAAGAGTGATTTTTAACCCTGGTACAGAGAACCCAGAATTTTATAAATTGTTAGGAGAAAAAGGAATACAAGTTGAGGTTGCCTGCACCCTGGTTTTATTAGCTACCGGCCAATATTAAAAGAGGAATCTTACTCGCTGGGTAAGGCTTCAAATTCTTCCCTTTTGTTTTGAAACCATGCCTGCATGGCTTCTGGAGATTTCATGAGTGTTTTCATCTCGTTCATAGCATCTAAGTGTGCTGCATCATTTTTTTGAAACATTTCCATGCCATGTTTTTTGCTTAATTCGGCTATTTCTTCAAAAGTATCCGCCCTAAATTCAATATTACAGGCTCCACCTAATTGTTTGCAGGTCATTGTTTTCATAGTTTCTTATGTTTTAAAGAGGTGCCTTTTGCTTTCTATCCCGTATGAGCCATAGGCCAATAAAAGTGAGTAGACCATTTAAAGGCAGTAATTCATAGCCTACGGCATAACCGCCTAGAAATTTGGCATCTATATTTCCAATAATTGCTATTATCACAACCGATAGAATTGCGACAATCCACACGTACTTGTCCTTTATTTTGTGTTTTGTAAAAATGCCAAAGGCAAAGAGGCCTAAAAGTGGGCCGTAGGTATATCCTGCTACAATTAAGAGGCTGTCAATAACATTACGACTTAAGATGTACTTAAAAGAGATAATAACCAAGATTAACGCAAGGCTCATCGCAATATGTGTCTTTTTGCGTATCTTTTTTTGCTCAATTTCAGATTTTTGGTCAAGGTTTAAAAAATCTACACAAAAAGAAGTGGTCAAAGAGGTTAATGCGCTATCTGCGCTGCTATAGGCCGCAGCGATTAGACCGAGCATAAATGTAATGGAAAGCGTAAGACCTAATCCGCTATTCAGAGCAACTTCCGGAAAGAGCAAATCTGTTTTTGGTGCGCCATCCATTAATGGAATTCCTATTCCATTTTGTTTGCTATAAATAAATAGTAAAGCTCCTAAAAGCATAAATAGAAAGGTGACGGCAACCAATACAAAACTAAAAGAAACCATGTTCTTTTGAGCATCTTTAAGGTTTTTACAGGTTAGGTTTTTTTGCATCATATCTTGGTCAAGCCCCGTCATACAGATAGTAATAAACATTCCACCAAGAAACGATTTTATAAAATGGTTTTTAGCCAAAAGACTATCGGTAAAGAAAAACTTATTATAATTTTTTAATTCATCAGATTCTAAGAACTCGCCAAAACTCCAGTCCAGCTCGCTATTGATTAAAATGATTGACAGAATTACTGCTGCAATCATAAAAGTGGTTTGCAAAGTGTCTGTCCAGACGATGGTTTTTATACCTCCTCGATTGGTGTATATCCATATTAGGGCTATAGAAATTACAACTGTTATTTCAAAAGGTACGCCTAAGTCATCAAATACAAATTGCTGTAATACTATTGCTACTAGATATAGCCTGAAAGCGGCTCCTAAAACGCGAGAAACAAAAAAGAAAAAAGCTCCTGTTTTGTGACTTACATGGCCGAAGCGCTCTAAAAGATACTCATAGATCGAGGTTAAGTTTAGTCTATAATAAACAGGTAATAAGACAAAGGCCACAACAAAATAGCCCACCAAATAACCCAAGACCACCTGCATATAACTAAACTCCGAAGCCTCTACCCAACCTGGCACAGAAATAAAAGTTACCCCAGAAAGTGAGGCCCCAACCATTCCAAAGGCGACTAAATACCATGGAGACTTTTGACCCGCCTTAAAAAAATCGGTGTTGGAGTCATTTTTGCCTGTAATGTAAGAGATAAGTAGAAGTACTAAAAAGTACCCTCCAATAAGCAGTAATATCTGAATTGCAGACATAAAATCTATTTGTTTGGCAAAATACAAAAAGCTAGCTAGCTAAGCTACCTTGGTACGGCAAAACGAAGCTTTAAACAGAATTGAATTTTAATTTAAGTAAAGCCCCAGAGTATTATATATTTTGCCGGCGCCAATAAATGTAAAATCGTAATTTTACGGCAATGGAATACTCTTCTAAACTTTTGGAAAATGCCGTGTATGAAATGTCGCAATTACCCGGTATTGGTAAACGAACGGCGTTACGTTTGGTGTTACACCTATTAAAACAACCGGAAGAACGAACAGCATTTTTAGCCGGTTCATTAATGAAGCTGAGAGAAGAAATAAATTTTTGTAGTTCTTGTCATAATATTTCTGATACGGCACTATGCGAAATATGCGCCAACCCAAAACGTGATGAAAGTCTTGTTTGTGTTGTAGAAGATATTAGAGATGTAATGGCTATTGAAAACACCTCGCAATATCAAGGGCTGTACCATGTTCTTGGTGGAAAGATTTCTCCAATGGAAGGTGTAGGGCCGCAAGATTTGAATATTGTTTCATTAGTGACCAAAGTAAAAATGGGAAAGGTTAAAGAGCTCATCTTTGCGCTAAGCTCAACTATGGAAGGCGATACCACTAATTTTTATATTTATAAGCAATTAGAGGGCACGGACATAACTACTTCTACGATTGCCAGAGGTATTTCTGTGGGAGATGAATTGGAATATGCCGATGAGGTTACTTTAGGAAGGAGTATTCTTAACCGTGTTCCATTTGAAAGCTCTATTAAAGCCAATTGACCATTAATCAAAATAGATTGATGAAAGAGGTGTTATTTAATACATAAAAATTAATGATAAGGTCATTATTTTGTTATTTTTGCAAAATATAAGCGTCAATTGATACGTTAATTAAGAATATGTCAAAATTTGAATTGAAATTACCGCAAATGGGAGAGAGTGTTGCAGAAGCAACGCTAACTACTTGGCTCAAAGAAGTTGGTGACACCATCGAAATGGATGAAGCTATTTTTGAGATTGCAACCGATAAGGTGGACTCTGAAGTACCTAGTGAAGTAGAGGGAACTTTAGTTGAAAAAAGGTTCGAGGTTGATGATGTAATTAAGGTAGGTGAAGTGGTTGCTGTCATTGAAGTTGAAGGAGATGCACCAAATGCCGAAGTTGAAAGTCCTGCTGAGAAAGAGGCAGAGATTGATGCTGAAGAGCCAGTAGCACAAATTCAACAACAAGTTTTTGCAGCAAGAGAAACTGTTGCGACAGCTGTTCAAGATTTCTCAGGTTCAGAACGTTTTTATTCTCCTCTTGTAAAGAATATTGCCAAAGAAGAAGGTATATCCATGGCGGAATTGGATACAATTCCTGGTACTGGAAAGGAAGGACGCGTAACCAAAAACGATATTCTAACATTTATTGAAAATAGAGGTTCCAATGGTAGCACTCCTGCTGTAGAACAGAAAGAAGAAGCTCCAAGGGTAGCTGAAGTAAAAGAAACTCCAAAAACTGCTCCGGTGGCTAGTCCTCCAAAAACAAGTACGGTACAAGTTTCAGGTGGAGATGAAATCATACCATTATCTCGAATGGGCAAATTAATTGCCCATCATATGGTAGAAAGTGTATCTACTTCTGCACATGTTCAAAGCTTTATTGAGGTAGATGTCACCAATGTGGTTAACTGGAGAAATAAAGTCAAAAAAGCCTTTGAGGAACGCGAAGGTGAAAAATTGACCTTTACACCAATTTTTATGGAAGCCGTTGCTGCGGCCATAAAGAAGTTTCCGTTAATCAATGTTTCATTAGATGGAGATAATGTCATCAAGAAAAAGAACATCAATCTAGGTATGGCAGCAGCTTTGCCCGATGGTAATCTAATTGTTCCTGTAATCAAAAACGCAGACCAATTGAATTTAGTGGGCATGGCCAAAACAATAAACGATTTGGCGAATCGCGCTAGAAATAATGCCCTTAAGCCTGATGAAATTAAAGATGGTACATATACGGTAACAAACGTAGGTACTTTTGGTAGTGTTTTTGGCACTCCAATAATCAATCAACCTCAAGTAGGTATATTGGCTTTAGGTGCTATTCGTAAGATGCCATCTGTAATTGAAACCCCTGAAGGTGATTTTATAGGGGTGCGCAGTAAAATGTTCTTGTCGCACAGTTATGACCATCGAGTGGTAAATGGTGCCTTGGGTGGCATGTTTATTAAAACAGTGGCCGATTACCTTGAGTCATGGGATGTGAATCGCGAGATTTAGAAATGTTGCTCCATACTGATTCGAACTAAATTTTATTGCATCTACTAGGTGACTTTTATTGAAGACCTATCTTTGTGGAAAATGATATTCCAAAATGCAATTAAACTTAACGAAACCTATCTGCTTTTTCGATTTAGAAACTACAGGGGTCAATGTAGCTAAAGATAGAATAGTAGAAATTTCCATTCTTAAGGTTTTTCCTAACGGAAATAAGGAAAGCAAGACATGGTTGGTTAATCCCGAGATGGAAATTCCTCCTGCGGTTGTTGCAGTTCACGGTATTTCTAATGAAAGAGTAGCTAACGAGCCAACTTTTAAAGAATTATCCAAAGAAATCTATACCATGATTAAGGATAGTGACCTAGGGGGTTTCAACTCTGATCGTTTTGATATTCCTTTATTGGCTGAAGAAATGCTTAGGGCAGAAGTAGATTTTGATATGAAGCATATGGTTTCAGTCGATGTGCAGACTATATTCCATAAAATGGAGAAGCGTACTTTAGGTGCAGCCTATAAGTTTTATTGCAATAAAGATTTAGAAGATGCCCATAGTGCAGAAGCAGATACCTTGGCGACTTATGAAGTGCTGCTATCGCAACTAGACCGCTACTCAGATCTGGAAAACAATGTTAAGAAACTTTCTGAATTCACAACGCGCAAACAATCACTAGATTTTGCTGGTTTTATAGGGGTTGATGAAAATGACAATCCGACTTTTGCCTTTGGTAAGCACAAGGGCAAAACAGTAGATGAGGTGTTGGAGAAAGAGCCGGGTTATTTTGGTTGGATCCTGAATGCCGATTTTCCGCTTTATACTAAAAAAGTGCTAACGCAATTGAAGTTGAGCAAGCTAAATAATAAGTTGTCTTAATGCGATTGACATTTTTATTCTTGTTTTTTTCGGTATTCTGCTTTTCACAGAATATTGATTTTGATGGTAGGGTTGTAGATGCTAAGACCAATGAACCTATACCATATGTAAACATTAGTTTTTTAAATACCTTAACGGGAACATCTACTACAGAGGAGGGAAAATACGCTTTGGAAATCCCCAAAGAATATTTAGAGAAAAAGATGCATGTTTCTTCATTAGGTTATAAAGACACCATTTTATTAGCACAACGGCTATATGACAAAAAACTTCTTAAAATGGAAGAGGCTACTTTTGAGTTGGAAGAAGTTGTGGTTGCCAAAAACTTAGGAGAAGCACAGGTACTCAACCCTATTTCGAGCTATAGCATTACTAGTGGATTCGATTCTTCTTCCACACCTTGGGTTTTGGCACTGTACTTTCCTAATATCGGGGCAAGTAAAAAATATCTGGAGACGGTCACGGTATTTTTTAGGGAGAAAAATGAATTTACCAGAGAACGTGCTAAATTTAGGTTGCGTGTTTATGGTGTGAATCCAGATACGAAAAAACCGGAAAAAGATTTGGTGCAAAAGAGCATCATTCTTGAATCACTGAAATCTTATGATTATACTTCTATTGATGTATCATCCTTAAAAATAAATGTTCCTAAAGAAGGTATCTATATTGGTTTAGAATGGCTTTTTATACCCTACAATTGGTATAATAAAGATGAAAAAGACCAACTTACCAACAAACAGCGCTTAGAGGACCGTTTTGCACCGACTTTTGGCGGAATGTACACCAAGAATCAAAACTTTAAAGTGATGATTTACGGAATGGGTGAATGGCAAGACTTTAAGGTGAAATCAAAGAACAATACAGAAAACTTTATTCCGGCAATAAGTATCAAAGTCGCTAAAGAATAGACTTAACAATAACGTGTAGCAAATGAAACTAATTTGTATCGGCAGAAACTATGCTGCCCACATTGATGAATTGAAGAATGAAAGGCCAACAGAACCGGTTGTTTTTATAAAACCCGATTCGGCCATTTTGCCCAAGGAGCAAGATTTTTATATTCCTGAATTTTCGAATGAAATACACTATGAAGTTGAGGTACTTGTGAAGATTAAAAAAGTCGGGAAACACATCGATGAAAAATTTGCCCATAAATACTATGACGAAATAAGTTTGGGTATAGATTTTACTGCTCGCGATCTACAATCTGAGTTAAAAGCCAAAGGTTTGCCCTGGGAAAAAGCGAAAGGATTTGATGGCGCTGCAGTAGTTGGTAAGTGGATTGACAAAAAAAAGTACGAAAATTTAGACAAATTAAGGTTTTCCTTGTTAAAAAATAAGGAAATCGTACAAAAAGGTGATACTAGCTTGATGTTGTGGAAGATAGACGCTTTAATTGCTCATGTATCTACCTATTTTATGCTGAAAAAGGGCGATATTATCTATACTGGCACTCCGGCCGGTGTTGGTAAAGTTGTAGCAAATGACTACCTTGAAGGAAGAATTGAAGAAGAGAATTTTTTTGCAATCAATGTTCGCTAATGATATATAGTCTAGATAAAATAAATGAGATGGCCGAAGGGGATCAAGATTTCGTGATTTCCGTAGTGACCGTTTTTTTAGAAGAGGTCCCAGAAGATCTTCAAAATTTAGAAAAGGCTATCGAAGAAAGAAATTTCGAGCAGGTCTATAAGATGGCTCATAAAATTAAGCCAAATGTGGATCTTTTGGGCATGGAACAGACCCGCGCTACCGCTTTGGAGATTGAAACATTAGGTAAAAGTGAAGACAATTTGGCAATCATAGAAGAAAAGTTCCCTTTACTGAAGAAAGATGTGGAACAGGTCGTTGCCGAACTTCATAAAGACTTCCAGGTATAACTCGATAATTCATTTACCAAACTCCGTTTTTAGTTACTTTTGCTGCTGAGTATCTTGAAGCGTTTTCAAGGTTAAATGCGGTATATGCAAGCAGAAATAATAACGATTGGTGATGAAATTCTTATCGGACAAATAGTTGACTCAAATTCAGCATTTATTGCTAAAGAGCTCAATAAGATAGGAGTCTCTGTATATCAAATTACATCCATACAAGATGATAGGCAACATATTTTGCAGGCTTTTGCTGAAGCGAATACGCGCTCACAAGTTGTCATAGTCACAGGTGGTTTAGGCCCGACAAAAGATGATATTACCAAGCACACCCTATGCGAGTATTTCGAAGACAACCTTGTACAAAATAAAAAGGTCTTAGAACATATAGAAATGTTGTTTGCCAAATACATTTCCACCCCAATTTCTGATTTAAATAGGCAACAGGCATTGGTGCCGACCAAGGCAGATGTGCTTAAAAATGAATTTGGTACCGCCCCCGGACTTTGGATGGAAAAGGATGGGACTTCTTTTGTTTCCTTACCAGGTGTTCCCTTTGAGATGAAAAATATTATCAAATCGGTAGTTTTACCACGAATTATTTCACAATACGAACGTCCACATATTGTACACAAAACGATTATGACTTACGGTCTTGGAGAAAGTGCCATTGCTGAAAGAATTGAAGATTGGGAAAATAACCTTCCCAAAGCGATAAAACTTGCCTATTTACCCAGTTTGGGTAGGGTAAGACTTCGTTTATCCGGGAAGAGCAAGAATAAAAAAACGCTGGAAGAGCTCATCCAGTCCGAAGCAAAAAAACTCTATCCATTAATTGGTGACATTATTTACGGAGAGGAAGAAGATGAAAGTATAGAAGCCAGCATTGCCAATATGTTAACGGAAAAGGGAATGACATTGGCTACAGCAGAAAGTTTTACCGGAGGTAAAATTGCAGAGCAAATAACGGCACTCCCGGGAGCATCAAAATATTATAAGGGTACGGTAGTAAGTTACGCTACTGAAACAAAAATCAACCTTCTCGGAGTAGATGCAAACCTTGTGGATGAATATTCTGTAGTTAGTGAAGAAGTTGCGGTCGCTATGGCCCGCAATGCCAAACAATTGCTAGGTACAGATTTCGCGATAGCCACTACCGGAAATGCAGGCCCGACCAAGGGAGACTCTGAAGAACCGGTCGGTACGGTATTTATTGCCATAAGTTCCCCTGAGCGCAGTTTTGCCCAAAAATTTACCATGGGAAATCATCGGGAAAGAATCGTTCAAAAGTCTGTAAATAAAGCTTTTGAATTATTACAGAAAGAAATTCTAAATTTCTGAACTTTAATTTTGTGTGTCTAAGAGAAATAACTAAATTTGCAGCCTCAATAAAATCACTCAAAAGTTAGGCAGATGTCCAAAATTTGTGAAGTTACAGGTAAAAAGGTGATGTTCGGTAATAATGTTTCCTTCTCCATCAATAAAACGAAGAGAAGATTTGACGTTAATATCTCTAAGAAGAAATTCTATATCCCTGAAGAAGATAAGTGGGTAACGCTTAATGTTTCCTCAAAAGGAATCAAAATAATTAACAAAAAAGGTATTCATGCTGCTTTAAAAGATGCAAGAGCCAAAGGTTTTGTTAAGTAAAAAGTATTAGAAAATGGCAAAGAAAGGCAACAGAGTTCAAGTTATATTAGAATGTACAGAGCACAAAGAGTCAGGCATGGCAGGTACTTCTAGATACATAACTACGAAGAATAAAAAGAACACGCCAGATAGATTGGAGATTAAAAAATTCAATCCTATTCTTAAGCGTATGACCGTTCATAAAGAAATTAAGTAAAGTTTCTGTTTTTGCAGAAACGTAAAGTACAATACCCATGGCAAAGAAGACAGTAGCAACACTACAGGGAAGTTCAAAAAGATTGACAAAAGCTATCAAAATGGTAAAGTCTCCGAAGACTGGGGCCTATACTTTTGTAGAATCTGTAATGTCACCAGAATTGGTAAACGATTGGTTGTCTAAACAATAGGCAAGCAATATTAAAATACATAGGAGCCACTCTACGGAGTGGCTTTTTTAGTTTATAAAACTCACGGTACTTTCCTATCTTTGAATTTCAACCAAACACATCATGAGTCTGTTTAAAAATATATTCTCCAAAGACAAAAAAGAAACGCTGGATAAAGGCTTAGAAAAGACCAAGACCAGCTTTTTTGGTAAACTGAGCAAGGCAGTTGCCGGAAAGTCAAAGGTAGATGACGAAGTGCTTGATAACCTTGAAGAAGTTTTGGTAACCTCTGATGTTGGTGTAAATACCACCCTTAAGATTATTGAGCGTATTGAAGAACGTGTCTCTAGAGATAAATACATGGGTACTGAAGAATTGAACAAGATTCTTCGTGAAGAAATCGCAGGATTGCTCTCTGAAACCCATGTTGGTGAGGATACTGATTTTACTTTACCCAAAACGAATAAGCCACACGTAATCATGGTGGTCGGTGTAAATGGAGTAGGCAAAACAACTACTATCGGTAAGTTGGCCAATCAATTTAAAAACAAAGGTCTAAAAGTCGTATTGGGTGCCGGTGATACCTTTAGGGCTGCCGCAATCGACCAATTAGAAGTCTGGGCAAATCGGGTCGATGTGCCCATAATAAAACAGAAAATGGGCAGCGACCCTGCTTCTGTGGCATTTGACACACTAAATTCTGCGGTTGCAGATGACGCCGATGTTGTACTTATTGATACCGCTGGCCGACTCCACAATAAAGTAAACCTAATGAATGAACTCTCTAAGGTAAAACGGGTCATGCAAAAGGTAGTACCAGATGCTCCACATGAGGTTTTATTGGTTTTAGATGGTTCTACTGGTCAAAATGCTTTTGAGCAGGCCAAGCAGTTTACAAAGGCTACGGAGGTCTCTTCATTGGCCGTTACCAAATTAGATGGTACTGCCAAAGGTGGTGTGGTTATAGGTATCTCGGACCAGTTTCAAATTCCGGTAAAATACATTGGGGTAGGTGAAGGTATTGAAGACTTGCAAGTGTTCAATAAATATGAGTTCGTAGATTCTTTTTTTAAGCTGTAAGAATGAAAATTTTCAATCTTTTTTTCTTTTTATTGTTATTTCAATACTCAAGCTCTCAAATTACCCATCCAAAAGCAAGCCCATTTTCTAAAGTTGAGCAAGAAATAGGTTTATCTAAAATTTCAATTGCATATTCTAGACCAGCCACGAGGGAACGAAAGGTCTTTGGAGGTATAGTGCCCTATGGTCGTATTTGGCGAGTAGGTGCCAATGAGAGCACCAAAGTTTCGGTAGATGCCGATATGGAGATTTTAGGAAATCTATTACCAAAGGGAATCTACGCGCTTTATGCCTTCCCTGAAAAAGAGGAATGGCAAGTTGCCTTTCATACCAATATTTCGCATTGGGGCGATGGCCGAAAAAGGTATAATCCTGCTGAAGACTTATTTCGGATAACCGTAAAACCCGAATCCATTCCCTATCACCAAGAAAACTTTTTGATGGCTTTTGATTCCATCACGCATAATACAGCAAACCTCAATTTGATTTGGGCGAGTACAAAAGTGACCATTCCTTTTAAAGTCGATACCGATACCCAGATGGAATTGGAAATAGCAAAACAACTGAAAGAAAATCCGACTGCACAAACCTATTATGAGGCTGCCCGGTATCTTCAAGAACAGGGGAAAGATTTTGAAAGAGCCTTGGCATATCTTGATAAAGCACTTGAGCTTGGTGGTGACACCTATTATTTTCATAGGGTGAAATCTCTGGTAGAGGCTGAACTAGGAAATTTTAAAGGGGCAATAGCGTCGGCTAAAAAGTCCTTAAAAATAGCCTCAGAACTGAGTAAAGATGAGTTTGTGAGAATGAATGAAAAGAACATTAAAAAGTGGCAATCTCTTTCGCAAAATAACTAGCCGGTCATTTTTAAGCCTAAGGGAGAAATCTTATATTTAGAATTCTCAAAAGACCTTTAAAAAATGACAAAATCAATCGCTTCAATAGGTAATGCTTTAGTAGTTTTTCTATTCGTTCTTTGCTTGGGTACAGCTTGTAAAAATGAAAAAAAACCACAAGAAAAGAATACAGATGTGGTAATATGGATACCCTATAACGACTCTACAGAAATTGCCGCCAATGCCGAACATGAGAATGGTAGAATGCGTTACAAGCTCATTCAATCTAAAGTGCTCGATAAAAACGATGTTTTTAGGCCCTTATATAATGAGGTGTCCCAGTTTTCTGAAGAGCGCTATGAGCAAATAAAACCATTGGTTTTAGAACAAGACATCCCAACAATTCAAGGACATATTGAAGCAGAGAAATTGACCTACGAAGAATTGGTACTTTTTTATCTAAAACGCATCTATAAGTACGAATTGGATAACAGTACCACCCTAAATACAGTGATTGCGCTCAACCCCAATGTACTTAATGAAGCACGAAAACTTGATAAGGATAAAAAAGGACTGCATCCTATCTACGGAATGCCCATTCTTTTAAAGGATAATATTGGTACACAAAACATGAAAACAACTGCTGGCGCTATCGCTTTGCAGCATAATACTACTGATAATGCCTTTATTGTAAATCGTTTAAAAGAAAACGGGGCTTTAATTTTAGGTAAGGTAAACCTTAGTGAATGGGCCTACTTTTTATGTAGCGGCTGTCCGGTGGGGTATAGTGCCGTTGGTGGCCAAACACTGAACCCCTATGGTCGTAGAATATTTGAGACCGGGGGCTCCAGTTCTGGTAGCGGTACTTCTATTGCAGCCAATTATGCCGTGGCTGCGGTAGGCACGGAAACCTCTGGGTCTATTTTATCACCTTCTAGTCAAAATTCTGTAGTAGGCCTAAAACCAACAATTGGGCTGTTGAGTAGAACCGGTATCGTACCAATTTCAAGTACTTTAGATACCCCAGGGCCAATGACAAAAAATGTTTCTGATAATGCTATTTTACTATCTGCAATGATGGGGCACGACTATGATGATAAGGCTTCGACCAGAGAAAATTTTTCAGGAATCTTTACTTCAGGAGAAAGACCGATACCGTTAAATGAAGTGCGACTAGGTGTTTTTAAAAATCTTATGGAGGGCGACTCTATTTATAAGGCGACCATCGAAAAACTTAAGAATGCAGGAGCGGAAATCGTGGAGTTCACACCCCCAGAAGTTCAAATGAACGGATTTTTATCCATTTTGAATATTGATATGAAAAACGATTTACCTGATTATATCGATAGTCAGGTTCAAGATAAAGATGCGGTTAAAATTACTTCTATAGCAGATGCGGTGGCATTTAACAAGCAAGATTCTTTGGTTCGTATTCCCTATGGGCAGGCCTTATTCGAAGGTATTTTGGCAGACTCAACAACTGCTGAAGGCTTAGCAGAGATAAAAAACACCTTAGAACAGAACGGTCGCCTGTATTTTAATGATGCCATGAAAAAACACGATTTGGACGCTATTTTGTCCATCAACAATTACCATGCAGGGTACGCCGCGGTGGCAAAATACCCGGCATTAACCATACCTATGGGGTATAAAGCTACTGGGGAGCCTATTAGCTTAACTTTTATAGGCAAGCAATTCTCAGAGGGTAGTTTATTACGAATGGGCAAATCTTTTGAAGATTTGACTAAAGTGCGTAGGCAGCCAGAGGGGTATAAAGAGTAGTTGACATAAAAAAGATATATAGTTACTAGTAACTTGATATAATGGTTGTAGAGCATTTGAAGAAAATTCACAACTAAACAGTAACATTTTGATAAGAATACAATCTTTGTAAGAAATTAGAGCAATGAAAAAAACTTTTGCCGTCCTTTTAACCCTTGCTGTTTTACAATCTTGCACACAAACGAAAAAAGATTATTTAAAAAAAAATAGATATGACTTAACGTCATCTAAATTCGAATTTCCACAAAAAGATTTTAAAATAATTGGGTTTGGGGCTTATCACGGAAGTTCTGAAACAGAAAATGTAGAATTGAAACTTTTAGAATCTCTAACAAAAGATGGAACAATAAAATATTATTTACCTGAAGTCGATTATAGTACTGCGCACTTTTTTAATCATTTCTTACAAACAGGAGATACAAATCTTTTAAAGGAGTTAGTTGTTTATAATGGATATCACACACCTCAAGAACGTACTATTGAATTTTATGAGAAATGGAAAAAAATTAAAATTCTAAATGATTCATTACCTCTAGAATCTAAAATTAAAGTACTTGGAATTGAATGGATAAGGAATTACAAATATGTTTCAAAACACATTTTAGAACTTGTTAAAGATCACAATGAAACCTTAACACCAATTAGGGAAATAAAAGAAATGGTTAAGCTAGATACTACAAGTTATAGTTTAGGAGATTTAAGTTTTGCCTTTCATAAACTAAAAAGGCTTATCGTTGATTATGAAGAGAACAAAGAGTTGTACGAATCAAAAATCAATGATGTTAAAGTATTTGAGCATATATTAGAAAATATTAAAATTTCTTTTGAAAAGAACGTAAATAGAGAGGAAGTTATTTATGAAAATTATTTAAGCCTTGGCCCCATCTATGATTTTAAAAATAAACCTCAATTTATGAGAGTTGGCTTTTTTCACCTAGAGAAATCCAGAGAAGGAAAGAAGGGTAACCCTTCATTTTTTGCAAGACTTATTGAGCACGAAATATACCAAAGGGATAAAGTTTTATCAATAATTGGATATCTTACGAATAGTAAAGTAGTTTGGGACGAAACTTATGATGATAAAGGAAATTACAGCGGTTATACTGTTGAAGCAGGTTATGGAATAGGAGATTATGAAGAAGAATATTTTAGAGGTATTCAAAATTTAAAAGACAATAAAATATCAGAAAAAACTCTGTTCAGATTAAATAAGAAGAATTCACCATATTTAGTAAATGAACCTGACCTAATTGAGGTTATTATGAAAGATGAAAAATCGAATGGAGAAGCTGTAAAAGGAATGTCTACTTTAGATTTTTTAGATTATGCGATATTAATTTCTGATTCTAAAGAGAGTGTTCCAATTTACGAAATGAAATAAAAACGCTCTACAATGCAGTGTATAATTAATTGCGTCGGAATTTCGTAATCGAAATTCAACACGTATGCTAATTTAGGTGCGTCAGTAACGGGAAAGTATTCGCGAACTTTCCCGTTACTGACGCTTACAAAAACCAATGATTTAGTATTCGTCTGCGGCGACTAAAATAACTACATCTCATTACGTTCAATTCCCATAATTTTAGAAATGCTACATCATCGCCGTACTCTGTCAGATTGTGAAGGGACTATTTGCATAAATCACCGCTAGTCTTTCAACGCAATATATCAGAACGCTACAACACAATTTATTCACTTTTGCTTTTTATTTTACGGGTTTTCATCGGTCGATACGCTCGGTGGTACGTCTAATTTTAATCCCAATAAAGCTAAATCAATAAGGATACGTCCGTTAGCGCGGACTCCTTGACGGACTATTATAGCGAATCTCTAAGGATGATAAATATCCGCTACATAGTTAATCTGATTTTGCTATATTTCCTTAAAATTAGCCGGACTGCACATAGCGCGCCGTTGTGCTTCATTATAACCAACCATTAACCAATGATAAAATTCTTTAGAAAGATTCGCCAAAACTTACTGTCGGAAGGTAAGACCGGAAAATATTTTAAGTACGCAATAGGAGAAATTGTTCTTGTGGTTATTGGAATTTTGATTGCTCTTCAAATTAATAACTGGAATGAAAACCGCAAACAAAGTAATGTTATTCAAAATTACTTTTACCAATTAGAAGAAGACTTAGATGATGAGACAGACAACATAAAAGACAAGATTTCTCGATTTAGTGAAAGTATAGCTTCCTATGAACAATATTTAGAACTTACTAAAGAATCAAACCAGAAACTTATCGAAATGATTAATGCACTAACTCAAGTCAAACTTGCTTTTTGGTATCCATCATTTAACTCTAATACTATTGGAACATTAGAATCAACAGGAGACATAAAATTGATACCTGCTCACCTAAGAAAAAAGTTGATAAATCTTGTGAGAAAACAAGAAGGAATTGTCAGTCAAGCCAATGGAAATTACAGTGTTTATTTAAGTGATTTACAAAAAGCTGGGAATTTAGGATTTTATAGAAACAATTATCACTTGAAAGAAAATAGCCATTTAAATTATACAGAAAACTACCCAGAGATAATATTGACTCTTGAGAACGCTTTATATCTTAAAAATTACACAGAAAAAAGACAAATAATTGAATTAAAGCAAATGCTAAATAATGTCAATGAATTGAAAGAATTAACTAAGATTGAAATAAATAAAAAATAACGAAAACACAAAACCATTAATCCATCAAATCATCAAGCAATCCCCAGAGTTCATTGTCAAAACTTGAAGGCCCTAAAAGGGTTTCACCGGCATCACCGCCCAAGCGCACAATTACTAATTCCTCACTAGGTACTACATATAATTTTTGGTCGTTTTTGCCCAATCCGGCATATAAATCATTGGGTGCATTTGGTATCAATTTTCCTGAGAATTCTATTTCACTGCCAGGCACCCGATAACTATCTTTTCCGTTTAACCAATAGAGGTAACCGTAGGCTTGGTTCATGTTTTGAGACGTATTTTTCATAGCGGTCAAGAAAGTGGCATCGCCTAAAATGGTTTGTCCGTCCCAAACCCCGTTGTTGAGGTTAAGAACGCCAAAACGGGCCATACTGCGCGCATTACTGAAATAGACATTGTTATATCCGATAGAAAGCCAAGCTCC
>CALBVX010000026.1 GCA_937969515.1 uncultured Croceitalea sp.
ACCAGCGCTAGCAGTTCCATTATATGAAAGTTTTATAGCACAAATAGAACAAGATTTAAAGAAGAAAGTCGGTAGTGGTGTTTTTGGTGCAGATATGAAAGTAGATTTATTAAATGACGGTCCGGTGACTATTATAATTGATACCAAAAACAGAGAATAATGAACATAGAAAACGCTCAAAAAGCAGTCGATATTTGGATTAAGGAACATGGCGTTCGTTATTTTAACGAGCTTACCAATATGGCGCAACTAACCGAAGAGGTCGGTGAAGTAGCTCGTATCATTGCCCGTAGGTATGGTGAGCAAAGTGAAAAAGAATCTGATAAGAACAAAAATCTAGGTGAAGAATTGGCAGATGTGCTCTTTGTTGTTTTATGCCTTGCCAATCAAACGGGGGTAGATTTACAACAGGCATTTGATAAAAAGTTAGATTTAAAAACAAAACGTGATCACGACCGTCATCACAACAACGAAAAGCTCAAATAAACCTATATTTGAGCTTTTAGTTTTACCAATCTAACAAGACAATTTTGAAACTTCATCTTTCCGCTCCTTCGGATAATCTATTAAAGTCTGCAATTGAGATTACAGGGTCTAAAAGTGAAACCAACAGATTACTTCTGCTTCAGGCTCTTTTCTCAAATATTAACATAGACAATCTTTCCAATTCAGATGATGCTCTAGTCATGGCCAAAGGCTTAAAAATAGCTGATGGAGAAGTGGATATTCATCATGCCGGGACCGCAATGCGGTTTCTTACATCCTATTTTGCATCACAAGAGCAGAAAAATGTAGTGCTTACCGGTTCAAAAAGAATGCAAAAGCGCCCCATTAAAGTACTTGTAGATGCCTTAAGAAGTTTAGGCGCAAAAATTGAATACGTTAAGAACGAAGGTTACCCACCATTACGAATTGCAGGTACTGCTATTACAAGCTCTAAAGTAAGCTTGCCTGCGAATATAAGTAGCCAATATATATCCTCATTGTTACTCATTGCTCCAAGCTTAAAAAATGGTCTTGAAGTTGAATTGATAGGTAAAATAACCTCTGTCCCCTATATTAATATGACCTTGGCTTTACTTAATGGGGTGGGCATAGAAACCGAATTTACTGAGAATACAATTCGAGTGAAACCTAAGGCCAAAGTTGAAAAAGTCAATTTGGTTGTAGAATCAGACTGGAGTGCAGCTAGTTATTTTTACAGTATTGCAGCATTGTCGAAAGTGGGGAGCGAAATCAAGCTATCCGCCTATAAAAAAAACTCTTTGCAAGGAGATAGTATTCTTAGTGAAATCTATAAAGAGTTTGGGGTAGAAACCGAATTTTTAGAAAATCAGATTGTACTTAAAAAAGTAAACAAAGTTGTAAAAAAGAAAGTGGCATTTGCACTTGAAAATGCACCTGATATCGCACAGACAATCGCCGTAACTTGTCTTGGTTTAAACGTGGACTGTCATCTTACAGGTTTGCATACACTCCCCATTAAAGAAACAGATAGATTGGCCGCTATGAAAACGGAATTGGAAAAATTAGGTGGAAAAGCTGCATTAACAGCTGAAAGTTTAAATTTAACAGCTAGTGAAAATTTAATTCCTGATGTTGCCATTGACACCTATAATGACCATAGAATGGCCATGGCTTTTGCTCCAATTGCTTTGAAAATTAATCTTTGTATTAACGAAGCCGAGGTGGTGTCCAAATCCTATCCGGATTTCTGGAAGGATATGAAAGCTATTGGAATGGAAGTGCGAGAAATCTAATTTTTGAATTAATTGGGTAATTGCTTGACAACCCCTGCCTTCAGATTGTATATTTGCCATCTTTGAAAAATCCAAATAGAACTTCATGAAATTATCAAACTTTAATTTTGACCTTCCAAAAGAATTATTGGCCGAATATCCCGCAGAAAACAGAGATGAATCTAAATTGATGGTCATTCACCGTGAAACCGGTAAAATTGAACATAAAATGTTCAAGGATATGATTGATTATTTTGATGAGGGTGATGTAATGGTGTTGAATAACACAAAAGTTTTTCCTGCAAGGCTTTACGGGAATAAAGAAAAAACAGGAGCACGTATTGAGGTGTTTTTGCTGCGCGAATTAAACGAAGAACAGCGCCTTTGGGATGTGCTTGTGGATCCGGCGCGTAAAATAAGAATTGGCAATAAATTGTATTTCGGAGATGATGAAAGCCTTGTGGCTGAAGTTATCGATAATACAACTTCAAGAGGGCGTACCCTACGTTTTTTATACGATGGTTCTTACTTGGATTTTAGAAGAAAATTAAGACAGTTAGGTGAGACACCTCTACCAAAATATATCAAAAGAGACGTTACCCCAGAAGATGAGGAGCGGTACCAAACTATTTACGCTAAGCATGAAGGTGCAGTTGCTGCACCTACCGCCGGCTTACATTTCTCAAAACATCTTTTAAAAAGATTGGAAATTAAAGGACTTGATTTTGCCGAAGTTACGCTTCACGTAGGTTTGGGAACTTTTAATCCAGTTGAGGTCGAAGATTTGTCAAAGCACAAAATGGATAGTGAAGAATTGGTGATTGACGAAAAAGCCACAGAGGTTGTTAATAATGCCAAGAAAAGAAAAAAGCGCGTTTGCGCGGTTGGCACTACGGTAATGCGCGGACTGGAAAGTGCAGTGTCTTCGGACCATACATTGAATACATTTGAGGGGTGGACAAACAAATTTATATTCCCTCCATACGATTTTAGTATTGCAAATGCTATGATTACCAATTTCCATTTGCCGAAATCAACTTTATTAATGATGGTTTCAGCTTTTGTTGGTCATGATTTAATGAAAAAAGCGTACAAACAGGCTATTTTAGAAGGGTATCGTTTTTACTCTTATGGAGATGCGATGTTAATCATCTAAACAATACTAACATTCCCACGAGAGTGAGAATTTAGAAAAATCCCGATGCAGTCGGGAATTTTCATTTCCTACCTTTGTTAAAGTGAAACAAGATAAAAAAGACATACGGGCACTTACAAAAGATCAGTTGAGAGATTTTTTTGTTTCCCAAGGAGATAAAGCTTTTCGTGGTAATCAGGTCTATGAATGGTTATGGCAAAAAGCTGCTCATTCTTTTGATGTAATGACCAATGTTTCTAAAGAAACGAGAGATATGTTAGCGGCAAATTTTGTTATCAATCATATTAAGGTTGATCAAATGCAACGAAGCTCTGATGGTACCATAAAAAATGCGGTACGCCTTCACGATAGTTTAATTGTAGAGTCCGTTTTAATACCAACAGCTACCAGAACTACAGCATGTGTTTCCAGTCAAGTAGGTTGTAGTTTAGATTGTAAATTTTGCGCTACATCTAGATTAAAACGAATGCGCAATCTAAATCCTGATGAAATTTATGATCAAGTTGTAGTCATTGACAATGAAAGCAGATTGTATTTTGATAGGCCGTTGAGTAATATCGTTTTTATGGGCATGGGAGAACCCTTAATGAATTACAATAATGTTCTTAAATCCATAGAAAAAATTACTTCAAAAGAAGGTTTGGGTATGTCCCCTAAGCGAATTACGGTTTCAACGTCAGGGGTGCCGAAAATGATTAGAAAAATGGCCGATGATGGGGTGAAATTTAACCTTGCGGTTTCCTTACATTCAGCTATAGATGAGGTGAGAACTTCGATTATGCCCTTTAACGAAACCTTTCCTCTTAAAGATTTACGGGAAGCCCTTGAATATTGGTATGCTAAGACCAAAAATAGAATTACTTATGAATATGTAGTTTGGAACGGAATTAATGACACTCAAGCAGATGTAAATGCATTGGTCAAGTTTTGTCGTTTTGCCCCTTCTAAAGTGAACATTATAGAATATAACCCTATTGACGATGGTGAATTTCAACAGGCATCAAGTAGTGCTATTGAAATGTATCAAAAAACTTTAGAGGCTAATGGAATTACTGTTACGATACGACGTTCTCGTGGTAAAGATATTGATGCGGCATGTGGTCAATTGGCCAATAAATCTTGAGTTTTTGATCGATTGCCTAAATTCTTGACGCTAGTTTTTGTTATTCGTCTTAAAACTACAATCCAACTGCATACAGCTCTACCTTTTTCGCTACTTTTGATGTACAAACCAAAGCAGTCCAGTCCGACTCCATAATTGAAAATTGTAGCGCAAATACGTGAGCCCATTGAAAATGAGATGGAACTTTTTGAAGAAAAGTTTCGTGGCTCAATGTCCTCTAAAGTTGCACTTTTTAATAGAATTACCTACTATATCGTAAATAGAAAAGGGAAGCAGATGCGCCCCATGTTCGTTTTTTTAACGGCCAAGCTTTTGAACAAGGGCCAAGTCTCTGAGCGAACTTATACCGGAGCTTCAATTATTGAATTGATACATACAGCTAGTTTGGTTCATGACGATGTCGTAGATGACAGCAACAAGCGCCGCGGCTTTTTCTCTATTAATGCACTTTGGAAAAATAAAATCGCTGTTTTGGTGGGCGATTATCTTTTTTCAAAAGGATTACTGGTAGCTTTAGAAAAGGGCGATTATGACTTATTGCAGATTATCTCCAATTCGGTAAAAGAAATGAGCGAAGGCGAGCTGCTGCAAATTGAAAAAGCCAGACGCCTTGATATTACCGAAGAAGTTTATTATGATATCATTAAGCAAAAAACTGCTACACTTATCGCTGCTTGTTGCAGTATGGGGGCAGCTTCGGTAAAACCAGATTCAGAAGAGGTTGCTGTTTTTAGAAAATTCGGGCAATTGTGCGGTATGGCATTTCAGATAAAAGATGATCTATTCGATTATGGCAGAGAACGTATTGGCAAGCCTACTGGTATAGATATAAAGGAGCAAAAAATGACACTTCCTTTGATATACGCTTTGAACAATAGTTCTAAAGATAAAAAGCGTTGGTTGATCAACTCCATAAAAAATCATAACAAAGACAAGAAACGTGTCAAAGAGGTCATTGCTTACGTGAAGGAAAAAGGTGGGCTGGATTATGCCGTGGTGAAAATGCTTCAATTTAAGGATGAAGCCTTGTCTTTGTTGAATAACTACGAAGACTCCGAATATAAGAGAGCACTTATTTTAATGGTGAATTACGTGGTGGATAGAAAAAAATAACCATCCAGGGCAACCTTTTTAAATCTTCCTGCGTCTATATTTATAGAAGCGTCCATTTAGCACGTACAATACAAATCGAGAACTTTTGAAAATTATTTCATTTTATAGTAATGAAAAGCAATTGCTTAAAAAGGCAATCTCTGGCAATAGAGATGCACAACGCACTATTTATGAAAAATTTGCCCCTAAAATGTTAAGTGTTTGTAGGCAGTACATTAAGGATGTGCATTTTGCAGAAGATGTCATGGTAAACGGTTTTGTAAAGGTCTTTAAAAATTTGAGCGCTTTTGAACATAGAGGAAGTTTTGAAGGTTGGATCCGTAAAATAATGGTTCGTGAAAGCATATCGTACTTGAGAAAACAACAGTTTGTGGTCTTTGATGATGAAATAGTGGATAAAAATGAGCGATTTGAGAATAGTTCAGCTTCTATCATCGATGTTGAAGGGGTACAGCAACTCATAGATGCTTTGCCTGAAGGATATAAAATGGTTTTTGTCCTCTATGCTGTTGAAGGGTATAAACATCATGAAATTGCCAAGATGTTAGAAATTTCAGAAGGAACTTCAAAGTCGCAATTATTCAAAGCAAGAAAATTGCTTCAAGAAAATTTAAGATTAAAAGGAATAACAAAAACAGTGTCGTACTGAGGTGTTACCCTGAGCTCGTCGAAGTGTAGTCCAAGTGCTGTCAAAGTATTATTGTAAAGTATAAGATGTCACACTGAGCCTGTCGAAGTGTAGTCGAATTAGTAGAAAGAATATGGAAAAGTTAGAAAAACATATAAAAGAAAAGTTGGAGGAACGTAAGATTTCGCCAAATACCACAGCCTGGGAGCGTGTGGAATCTTCTCTGGGCGCTGACGTTCAAAAAAATAGCAGAAATGGCTATTGGTATGCTATTGCCGCATGTTTAATAGGTCTTCTGGTAATCTCGGTGGTATTCTTTAATACACAGAATAATGAATCCGCTACTCAAATAGTAAATGTTGAAAGCGAAAAGGATAGTGATTCTGAAAGTAATGAAAAAACTGATATTGTAGTGACCAGTAACGAGAAGAATAACATTCAAATTGTTGAAGAAAGTAACCGAGCGAATCCGGTGACTAGTCCTATCAAAGAAGACATCATTCAAAGTAACAAGGGTTTGGTGGTTGTGGAACCTTTATCTGACAAAGAGAAAGTAGTTAAAGACAGTTTTGTGAGTACAAAAGCCGAAGATTTGATTATCAATAAAAAAGTTGAGGAAGTACTTGCCACGGTGATTAATCTCGAAAGTATGGCCAACCAGGTTACAGATGCAGAGATTGACTCCCTTTTAAGAAGCGCTCAACAAGATGTTTTAAAAGAACGCTTGTTTCAACAAGATGGTAAAGTAGATGCCATGGCCTTACTCAATGAAGTTGAGATTGAGTTAGACCAATCTTTTAGAAATAAAATCTTTGAAAAATTAAAACAAGGTTTTTTTAAGGCACGCACCGCAGTAGCTGACCGAAACCAATAAATTATTCATCAATCAAAAGCTCTTAGTTAAATTCCTCCCCTTTTGGGGGAGGTTATGAGGGGGCATAAAATCAAAATCATCATGAAAAACGTTACAACCATTTTAGTAAGCTTGCTGTTATTTTTTCTAATCCAGAATGTGGTAGCTCAAAGCAGTGATTATCAAAAGAAAATAGAAACTCTAAAGGCACAAAAAGAAAAAATCACCCAACAAGAAAAGAAAGCGCTTAAATTAGAGGTAGAAGAAATCAACAAGCGGGTTGAACGTGGTGCTATTTCAAGTTCAGAAGCAGAAACTTTAAAAGCTGAAGCAGCTAAAAAAAGGGCATTGAATATTGATAATAGATTGGCCATTATTGATAATAGAATCGCATTGTTAGAAAGAAATGACGGGGATGTTTTGAGCGATACAAGTGGAGATCCAAATGTAGAAGATCAGATAAGAATAGGCATCGACGTGAATGGAAAACCATTTGAAGAAATCTTTTTTAGTACTAAAAACTGGAAACGAGAGCTTAAATATGATCGACGAACCTATTCTGACTTTGTAATGGCGATTGGTCTTAATAATGCTTTAATTGATGGCCAGTCTTTAGACGATTCACCATATAAAATTGGAGGTAGTCGGTTTTTTGAATTGGGCGTGCAATGGCGCACAAGAGTTTTTAAGAATTCTAATTTTATGAGATTGAACTATGGTTTTTCATTCCAGTTTAATGGTCTAAAACCAAATGATAACCAATTTTTTGTAGAAAATGGAGACCAAACTGAACTACAAGAATTTGATTTACAATTGCGGAAGTCTAAACTACGGATGGATAATTTGGTCTTTCCAGTTCATTTTGAATTTGGGCCTTCAAAGTTTAAGGAAACTGAGAAAACAATACGGTATTCAATATATAAACAATTCAGGTTTGGTATTGGGGCTTACGGTGGATTCAATATTGGTACACGTCAAAAATTGAAATACGATTTTAATGGGGAGCGGGTCAAAGATAAATTTAAGAGAGATTACAATACAAGCGATTTAATATATGGGTTAAGTGCTTATACCGGGGTTGGTGGAACGTTACTTTATGTCAAGTATGATTTAAACCCGATATTTAAAGATGCAGCTATAAAGCAACGGAACATTTCTTTAGGACTTCGATTTGATTTATAACTAATTTGAGATTTCTTTTAGCATCTCAGTACTAAATTCCTTATCATAATATATACGTTTACAATGGGAGCATTCCGCATAGCGGGATGTTCCTATTTTAAATAAGGGTATCCAAAACAAATGAAAATAGTTGGGTTGAACTGTTACCGTTAAAGTCCTAATCTGAGAACAGTGAGGACATGGGGTGTTTTGTAATATTTTAGTAGATGGCTTCCCAGTTTTTGTACCAAAGAAAAGAATCATTTTTCACTACATTTGAGTTTGTAATTTACAGAAATAAAACTTCCCTCCATGCGAGGGACTAGGGGAAGCCTTATGATTTCAAAAACCACCATAGACCAAGTATATGAAACCGCTCGTTTAGAAGAGGTCATCGGTGATTTTGTGCAGCTTAAAAAATCAGGTTCTAACTTCAAAGGGCTGAGTCCATTTTCAGATGAGCGCACACCTAGTTTTATGGTTTCGCCGGTAAAACAGATTTGGAAAGACTTTAGTAGCGGAAAAGGTGGCAATGTGGTGGCGTTTTTAATGGAACATGAGCACTTCACCTACCCCGAGGCAATTAAATACTTGGCTAAAAAGTACAATATTGAAATCGAGGAGACGGAGCAGACCGATGAACAGAAAGAACAGGCCAACGAGCGCGAAAGTATGTTCTTGGTTTCTGAATATGCCAATACATATTTTATAAAAACCTTATGGGAAACCGAGCCTGGTAAGGCAATTGCCCTTTCGTATTTTAAGGAGCGCGGATTTACGGATGAAACCATAAAGAAGTTTGGTCTTGGGTTTAACCCTAATGAATGGGAAGCTTTTACAAAAAGTGCTCTTGACAATGGTTATCAATTAGAGTACTTGGCAAAAACAGGACTTACCATTGTAAAAGAACACGCTGAAGGCGAAACTAAAAAATTTGATAGATTTAAAGGTAGGGTAATGTTTCCCATCCATTCGATGAGTGGGCGTGTTCTGGGTTTTGGAGGTCGAATACTTACCAATGATAAAAAGGCCGCTAAATATTTAAACTCCCCAGAAAGTGATATTTATCATAAAAGCAAGGTGCTCTATGGTATTTACTATGCCAAGAAAGCCATTGCAAAAGAAGATAGGTGTTATTTGGTCGAGGGATATACCGATGTTATTCAAATGCATCAAAGGGGAATCGAAAACGTTGTCTCATCTAGTGGTACAGCTTTGACCTCTGAACAGATTCGTCTGATAAATAGGCTAACCAAGAATATTACTGTTCTTTTTGATGGCGATGCGGCAGGGCTAAGAGCTTCACTCCGCGGTATCGATTTGATTCTCGAGCAAGGGATGAACGTAAAGGTTTGTTCTTTTCCAGAAGGTGAGGATCCTGATAGTTTTGCCAAAAATAATGCTTATGAAGATGTAGTTCTTTATTTAGAAGAAAATGCTAAGGATTTTATTCAATTTAAAACATCGCTACTGGCCGAAGAGGCTGCTAACGATCCTATAAAAAGAGCGGATACTGTACGTGACATCGTAAATAGCATTTCTAAGATCCCAGATCAGATTCAAAAAGAAATCTACATTCAAGAATGTGCCAAGATTATGCAAATTTCTGAAGAAGTCTTGTACAATACACTAGCGCAGATTGACAAAAAAGGAGCTGCAGATGCGAATAAAAAAATCAAACAAGAGCAAAGAGCCTTTGAAGTGGTCAAGAATGATCAGGTGGTTGAAAAAGTAGATGTGCAATATGAATTGGAGCGAAAAATAATAGAACTTTTATTATTGTACGGAAGCCAAAAGGAAGAATTCGAAGATTTGGTGCTAAAAGAAAATGAAGAAGGTGATTTAATCTTGGCCCCTGAAGTTATCGAAGCTAGGGTTTACGAAAAAGTGTATTTAGATCTTCAAGAAGATGAAATAGAACTTACCAATGATAGTTTTAGAACAGTCTATTATAAACTGATAGAAGGTTTAAATGAAAACGAGGATTTTTCTATCAGTTCCTTTTTGTCAGAGCTCGATCAAGATATAGTGCAAGAAGTATCCTCAATTCTTATGGATGAAGAGCGTTATATATTGCATGATTGGGAGCGCAAAGATATTTATCCAAAGGATAAGAAAAATAGTATTGCACAATTGGTTGGAGAAACCATTCTTACGTTAAGGTGCAATCTTATCAAAAACCGAATTGCTCACTTACAAAAAGATACGGAAGAAAATAGAGGTAATGAACACAAAGAAGTCGTAGAAGAAATTATGAATTATTTGCAGCTAAATAAACTGTTGAATGCAAAGCTGAATAGAGTACTTTCTTAAACAAGAAAAACCCCAGTAAGTTGGGGTTTTTGTATATCTTAAATACTATTTCTTAGTACAATTCCAACGCTTTTGCTTGCTGAAGTAAATCAACCAAGTTGTCCACGTTTAACTTACGCATTAACCTTGCCTTGTAAGTACTAACTGTTTTTTCGTTAAGGTTTAAACCTTCGGCAACTTCTTTGTTTCGTTTTCCACTTGCAAGAAGTTTTAATACTTCTATCTCTCTGGTAGATAACTTTCTAAAGAATCTTCTTGGCTTTTGAGAGCCTTCATCAAAAGCTAAGCGCTGTGCTAATTCGTTTGTAATAAACATATTTCCTTCAGCAACTTTTTTGATGGCTGACACAAT
>CALBVX010000027.1 GCA_937969515.1 uncultured Croceitalea sp.
GTCAGCGTGGTCAAATAGCCTTTACCTGTAATATTTTGTGTCCAAGGGAGAAAAAGTACAATAATCCCCAGTAGCGAAAAGGCCAATAAAAATCGATTAAACTGCTTATAGTGGCGCTTATGAAATACCTTTTGCGCAGCTTTAAACCTAAGCAAGTCTACCTTTTCATTTAACTTATTAGGTGAAATGTTAAGCATCTTTATTCGTTTTTTCGTTCAACAATCGTCCATTTTCCATCGTTATTATCCTACTGCAATGCTTGGCCCACTTAGCGTTTTCACTAACAATAACCAAGGCCCAACCATTGGCCTTATCGCTTAAGAAATCTATAATTTGTTCTGCTTCGGCTTCATTAAACTGATCAAGAGGGTCTTTAAGAATCAATAGTTTTGGTCTGCGGATGATACTACGGGCCAAGACTATCTTCTTTGCTATCGAATTTGGTATTTGTTTTCCTTCCGGATATAAAATAGTATTCAAACCATCTGGTTGTTCCTTCACGAATGATGTTAAGTTGGTTTTTTCCAAGGCCCAATAAATATCTTCTTGAGGAATGGTCGTATCACCAAAGGTGATGTTATTAAGAATGCTTCCCTCAAAAGGAGATTCTTCTGTAAGCGATTGCCCTAAATGCGATCTATAATAACTAAGATTGATTCCTTTTAAAGAAACGTCGTTAATAAAAATCTTGCCTTCATCGGGCTCAAGTATACCGGCTATAAGCCTTAGCAGTGTTGACTTGCCCGAGCCACTTGAACCTCTCAACAGAATACTACAAGTGGGGGTGATGGTCAATGAAACATCATCTATAATTTTTTTCTCTCTATCAGGTACTTGATAGGTGACATTTTGCAATTCTACTGTAAACCCATCATTCTCTTTAAATGGTTTTTCGCCTTCTTGAAGCTCTAGGTCTTTATCAACAACTTGGCCCAACTTTTCAAGTGAAGTCAACAAATCGTAAAAGGTTTCTAGCCCAAGAATCAACTTTTCAACGGAGCTAATAACCAATAGAATAATGATTTCTGCCGCTACAAACTGACCAATATTCATCTCTTGGTTCAATACCAAAAGACCACCTATTAACAGTAGGCCTGCTGTAACCAGAACCTTAAACCCTATCATTTGAATAAATTGAATGACCAGTATTCTAAAGTGACCTTCTCTAGCTTCTAAATAATCTGTTACAAGGGCATCGTTCTTATTTATGGCATGTGAGGTTTTACCTGAGAGTTTAAAACTTATGATAGAACGGGCCACTTCTTGAATCCAGTGGGCAACCTTATACTTGTTCTTTGATTCATCTAAACTAGTTTCCAAACCTTTTTGTGCGGTGAACTTAAATACCACATAAATTAAAAGCAGTAATAAGATTCCATATATAATGAAGAACGGATGGTAAAAAGAAAGCAATAACAATCCGAAAATAATCTGTAAAAGTGCCGCTGGGAAATCTATTAAAATTTTAGAAAGCCCTTTTTGAATGGTAAGCGTATCAAAAAAACGATTGGCCAACTCTGGCGGATAATAGTTTCTTAACTCGCTCATCTTAATTTTTGGAAAACGATACGCAAATTCAAAAGAAGCCCTAGTAAATATTTTCTGCTGTACATTCTCTATAATTCGTATCTGCATAAGTTGGAGCGCACCAACAAAGGCTACGCCAAGTGTTACCAAAACCACAAGAACTATCCATGAAGTACTTACCTGCGCCCCTTGTATCAAGTTAATGATCGCTTGTATCCCTAACGGTAATGAAAGGTTTACAAGACCTGCAAAGATTGCATAGTAGAATACCTGGAAAACATCTTTCTTATCCAGTGAGAGAAGACCTATTAGACGTTGCCAAGAGGTCAATATTGTTTTAGCCATGATTGGATTGGTTAAGCGTTTTAAAAACGAGGTCGGAAATAAAATCTCCTGGGGTTTTAGAAGTATTGCAATTCGTCAGGGTCGGAAAATGCTCCTTTAAAAAATGCTGATGTAGGGTACTCTCTAAAACCGTACTTGCCAGACTTGAAGGATATTCGTATTTCGGAGAGACAGTCTTTATCATTTCTTCTAACCTGTTTACCATTCTTTTATAAATTGTGAAGTAGCCTTCTTTATTCTCTTCGTCTACTTCTTTGGTCAAAAAGGATTTAGAAGATTCGTTTACTACAATCTTGTTGAGCAACACCTCGTTGACATGTGAAAAAGAATTATCTTGTACTACCGTTTTACTAACGATATTAATTGCTTTAGTCAACTTTTCTGTAGGGTCTGAAATACTGTTGGTAGCAAAAACCAATTGATATTCTAACCAGCCCCAGTACCATGAAGTCAAGTATACTAATAACTTGTGCTTGTTTTCGAAATAACGATAGATGGAGCTCTCATTAGAATCTATTTTTCTACCCAATTTCTTAAAGGTAAAGCTTTCAAAACCTATTTCGTCTATCATCAAGATACTATGTTCGACAATTCTTTTACCCAAATCAGAAGACTCAGGATCTTTCACATATATCTTATCGTTTATGGCAATTTTAACTGTTTGTAATAACCTTTCCATGTTAGTTTACTAATTGTTAGCGCAAATATAATAGTAATACTATCATTATATGATAGTTTAACTTTCTTTTAACTATGCATTACTTTCTTTTATTGATATTGATACTATCTTTATTTAATTAAAATGAGGCAATATGAAATATCTTATCATTTTTCTACTTGCAAGTGTATCAACCTTTGCTCAAGAAAGAGAATATGTAAAGCGTTTTGAGCATTTTTCAGAGAGTAGAGGAGATTCTGAAAACGGGCGAATATTAACGCTTCCGTACCAAGAAATTATACGATTGCATGACAACCTCAACTCAAATTCTGGCTTAGGGCCAACATTCAATTATTATGGAACCATAGTGGTAGTAGACCAAATGCAAACTTTACCCAATGGAGATATGCAATTGGTTCTTAGAAGAGAGGACGGTAAAGAATTCTATGGTATTAAGCAAACCATAAAGGCGGTTTTATCAAATAAGAATTCGCAACAAGAAGCATCACGCTAAGCCTTTACAAAAATTGACAATACGCTAAATCTTGCATCAATTGTTATATACTTGAACCATAAGGAGTCAAAAGGATTTTAAGTTTAAACTAAAAAAGTACAATCTTTTTAGTTCTGGTTCAAAAACAAACCCTGATGAGACCATAAACTAGTTGAAGGACTATTTTCGCCGCACGATGCCGCCGAAGTTTTACGCTCTTTAATTAACTACAAGATCAAGTTTCATTCATTACAGCTGCTAAACTTACAGAACGGATGTGACACTACTATCGAAAGTTCTCAAGAGCCCATAGAAGAATTAAAAAAGCCAAAGTAAAGCTGACCAATTTGGTTTTAGGTGCGCGTAAGAATAATCAAGAAAGATAATTCATAGTGATTTGAACATTACCCTACAATCAAGGCAAAACAACTAGTCAATGGAATTTGGGTATTCTTCAAACCACTTGAAGCGAGTTTGAATAATATTTTGCTTCTCTGCAAGGATGTATTCCGAAAAGGCCTGAGCTACTGGTGAAAATCTTTTAGAAGCCATCCAAGTTAAGTTCCAATTAGTTTTAATAGGCAAGCCTTTCATAGGATGAACCTGTAAATCCCCGGTTTTTATCACATTCTTAATCCCGATCAAAGGCATTATAGAATAGCCCAACCCTGCTAAAACCGCTTGCTTGACCGCCTCATTTGAAGTTAATTCTATTTTTTTTGATACCTCTATCTGCCTCTTTTTAAGAAAATTCTCCATTGCCATTCTTGTTGCCGAACCATTTTCCCTAAAAATCAGTGGAGCCTTGTCCAAATTTTTTAATGTGGGCTTCTTTGGCGAACCTACCACATGTGGGCTCCCTACCAGGTAAAGGTGATTCTCCATCAGTTTAATGGTATCGACCTTCAAATGATTGGGCAATACAGAAACCAAAGCAAAATCTACAGCATTGTTTTCTAAATGTTCTACTACCGAAGATTTATTGGTTACATCCATCACCAACTCTACTCCAGGGTGCAACTCCATAAAACCCGATAAAAAATAGGGCATTACGTATTTTCCGGTAGAAACCACAGAAATTTTTAAACGCCCCGCTAGTTTTCCACCGTACTCCAAAGTCTTATAGTTCATGGCGTAAACCTCGTTTAAAATACGTTCTACCGCCACAGCTATCTCTTTACCGAATTGGGTGAGGTAAAGTTTTCTACCTACCACCTCGGTCAATGGAATTGGGAATTGATCTTGAAAATTTTTCAACTGAATAGACACTGCCGGCTGGGTTAAATGTAGTTCCTCCGATGCCTTTGTAATACTCTGATTTTGAGCTACTTTCTGAAAAACTCGCAACTGGTTTAAAGTATAATTCATAAGTAATATTTATATATATCATTATAAATATAAATAATTATTAATGAATTATTTACCTCAACTTTGTCAAAAATTTTAAAACATGTTATTTAAACTTCCGATTACACAGAAACTCACACAGAAAAAAGAAGCATCAAAATCGCATGACGTTCTTTATCCTATCTATTACACCCTAATGGGGCTCATCTTTGGTGGTGTTCTACTTTTATCTGCAATTAACAATTTCTTGTTTTTTGGCTGGCTGGCCATTTCAATGGCAATCATTTTTGGCCTAATGACCATTCATTTAATAGGAGAACAACAAACAAAAAGATTCAAAAATTAAAATTCAAAAATTATGGAAACGATGATAAAAACAAAACAGAAGATTCAATTGGTCGATGGAACTTTTACACCTTCAGAAGCGGGAGATGTAATCTTAGCCTTAATCGATGAAAAAATAAACTTTCACAAATTGCAACGTATTTCTTGGTGCGAAGGTAGTTCAGATGCGAACACCAACTATCCTGATGGAAGAATTCAAGAACTTCAAGAAGAGAAACGCATCGCGAAAGAATTCATCGCATCGGTCCGTAACGAGGGTAAAAAACTTCGTATCGATGGTGTTCTAAACATCACTTTAGAAGAATAAGAAATTGCATGGACTTACACTTGTTAATAGATAACCTCACCAACCCTGCACTGTTATTTTTCTTTTTAGGAATTATAGCAGTGCAATTAAAAAGTGATCTTGAGATTCCTCAAAACTCATCAAAATTTATTTCACTTTACCTTCTTTTTGCCATTGGTTTCAAAGGGGGCCAAGAACTCTCTCACAGTGACCTTAATATGGAAATCGTTTGGTCACTTCTCTTTGGAATATTATTGGCTGTGGCCGTACCCATTTACGCTTATTTCATTCTTAGGCGCAAATTTTCAGTAGAAAACTCGGGGGCTATTGCTGCGGCCTATGGTTCTGTAAGTGCCGTTACTTTTGTAACCGCAATCTCATTCTTAGAGATGGAGCAAGTAGAATTTGGCGGGCATATGGTGGCTGTGATGGCCTTAATGGAGGCACCATCTATTATCGTAGGTGTTCTTTTGATGGCGCTCTTTAGAAAAGATAAGCCAAAAAATGGCGAAGTAAAAAAAGTATTTCACCATGCTTTAACCAATGGTAGTGTGCTGCTCATATTGGGTAGTCTTGTTATTGGCTTTTTGGCCAACGACCATCAAGCTCAGGGCATTAAACCTTTTACTACGGACATCTTTAAAGGTTTCTTGGCGGTGTTTCTTCTAGACATGGGCATAACGAGCGGCAAAAAGCTTAAAGACTTTATTAAAAAGGGCGGTTTTGCTTTAATCTTCGCAATTGTAGTTCCAATCATTAACGGAGTCTTTGTAGCCTGGTTTAGTCAATTCATTACCGGGGCCGAAGGCAACCGTTTTCTGTTTGCGATACTTGCAGGAAGTGCCTCATACATTGCTGTACCCGCTGCTATGCGCTTAGCGGCACCAAAGGCGAATCCGAGTTTGTATTTACCTATGGCGCTAGCGATTACCTTTCCGTTCAACATAACCCTTGGCATGCCACTTTATATGTATATTGTACAAAACTTTTAGTACAAAATGCAAAAACACAGATGTGGTTGGTGCGAAGGAGACACCCTTTATGAAGCCTACCATGACCATGAATGGGGGGTGCCTGTAAAAGATGATCAATCTTTGTTCGAATTTCTTATTCTAGAAACTTTTCAAGCAGGTTTAAGTTGGATTACTGTTCTTCGAAAGCGCGAAAATTTCAGAAAAGCGTTCGACAACTTCGATTATAAAAAAATAGCGAACTACGAACAGCCTAAAATAGCTGAGCTATTACAAGATGCTGGAATTATTCGGAATAAACTAAAAATAAATGCCACCGTATCCAATGCTGTGGCATTTATGAATGTTCAAAAGGAATTTGGAAGCTTTAGCAAATACATATGGGGATTTGTAGACGGAAAACCCATTAAAAATAAACTTAAAAACTACAAGGATGCTCCAGCCAACACCGCACTTTCAGATACCATTAGTAAAGACTTAAAAAAAAGAGGCTTTAAATTTGTTGGCAGTACTGTGGTCTATGCACATATGCAAGCAACGGGAATGGTAAATGATCATGAAATAAACTGTTTTAGGTACAATGAAGTTTAAAGTATTACTTATTAGTCTTTTTATTTTTATGGGAATGGCTTTGAATGCCCAAACCAAAAAAGAACAAGAATTTAGAATTGACGAAGAACTATTCCCAACAAATGCTGCCGAAGTATTACGACCCTTTTTAACGGGCACTAAACGTATAAAATATTATAAAGAATTCGATGGAGAAAAAGTTTCTTATGAAGCCAAATTCAAAAAAGACCGTCTTCGTTATAGCATCGAATTTGATCAAAACGGAAACTTGGAAGATGCAGAGTTTATAATTAAATCAGCCGACATCCCCGATAGTACTTTTGAGGCGATCAAAAAGCATCTTGAATCGAATCATCAAAAATATCGCATTAAGAAAATACAGCAGCAGTACCCTTGTAAAACTGGCAATGCTTCTGAAGTCTTGAAAACTGCTTTTCAGAATCTTATTTTGCCAGAAATCAACTATGAAATAATCATCGCATCAAAAGATGATAGTGGCTATGTTGAACATGAAGTCACTTTTAATGCCGACGGAGAACACATACTCTCAAGAAGACTAGTTAAACAGGGCTATGATCATGTCTTGTACTAAACTATCAAAATCGCTTCTCTTTGGTATGCTTGGTGCGATGACTGCAATCAGTTTTGGCCAAGAAAATTTTACCGCCTACTTGCAACCTGCTATTGGCCTAAATTATGAAGTTTCCGCCACGTATTCCCATAATTTATCCGTTCAAAATAGAAACTATATTTATAATGATGAAAGGGCCGTTTTAGAGGTTAGACAAATTGATATTGCCCACTTTTCTAATTTTCAGATTCAAGACAATCAAAGCTTGGCTTTTGGAATTCTATACCGCTTTCGTGAAAATTTTGATGGTGGCAACAACGAACTGCGTTTGACCCAGCAATATAATATCAAATTAAAACCAAACATTGTAAGGTATGGTCATCGATTGCGAAGTGAGCAGCGTATTACCCGCACCAAGACCATTCATCGATTTCGATATCGATTTTCTTTAGATCGCCCTCTAAAAGGTGAAAAATTAGATTTAGGTGAACCGTACTTTGTTGCTAATGTCGAAAAGCTCTTAAGTGTTTCAAAATCAAAACCCCAATACGATACTCGTTTTAAATTAAATTTTGGATGGAAACTAAGCGAAAAAACGAAATTTCAAATAGGCACGGAATATCGTTTAGAAGACTATAGCCAAGACCTAGAACAGGTACTGTTTTTTTTAACAGGTCTAAACATTTCCCTGTAATACTTTTTCAAAAGCCTTTCTGCCCATTTCTTCGGCTCCTAAACTTTCTAAATGCTCCGTGTAAACCTGACAATCAATTAATTTTCCTCCCAGACCTTTAAATTCCTCCACCAAATTTACAAAGGCAACTTTAGATGCATTAGACACTAAACTGAACATACTTTCACCGCAAAAAACATGACCTAAATCAATACCGTACAGCCCCCCAACAAGTTTATCTTTTTGCCACACCTCATAAGATTTTGCGAAGCCTTTTTCATGAAGTGTACAATAGGCATCAATCATGTTTGGGGTAATCCAAGTACCTTCCTGTCCTTTACGAACTAGTTCGGCGCATTGCTCTATTACCACCCGGAAACAAGTATTTTGTGTGACCTTAAATTGATTGTTTTTAAGTACTTTTCGCATACTTTTAGAAACCTTAAGTTTCTCAGGATATAAGACCATTCGCGGATCTGGGCTCCACCATAAAATTAAAGCGTCTTCGTTAAACCACGGAAAAATACCTTTTTTGTACGCTAGCAGTAAGCGTTCGGGCGATAAATCGCCACCAACGGCCAAAAGACCATCTTCATTTGCGGTTTCCAAGGGTGGAAACTCCAAACGGTCATTTAAAAAAAATAAAGGGCGATTTTTGCCATTATTATCCAAGGGAGCAATTTTTTAATAAAGTTATGGAATAGCCACTAGAAAATAAGCAACCCTGCAATGTAAATAATACTGCCAACAAGCATAAATAGAAGTGTATAGGGTAGAATTTCTTTGGCTTTAAGTTTTGTAATACCCAATAACGGCAGCGCCCAGAAAGGTTGAAGCATATTTGTGATTTGATCACCGTATGCCAGTGCCATAATTGCCTTAGGTAATGGTACATTCAATGCCAATGCCGATTGTAATACCAGCGGCCCTTGAACTGCCCATTGTCCGCCGCCACTGGGCACAAAAATGTTAACTAGGCCAGCACTGAAAAAAGTAAAAATTGGTAAGGTGGTAGTCGTACTTACGGATACAAAAAAATCAGAGATTTGATTGATC
>CALBVX010000028.1 GCA_937969515.1 uncultured Croceitalea sp.
GCGTATTGTTTTCTATTATTGGATTTACACCTCCGGAAACCGTAGTAGCATCTATACCGCCATTGGCAAACTCACCTACTTGAAAAACCTGCCCATTAAAAGTATATTGAAAGGCCACCCCGATCACCTCATCATTGCTCAAGCGTTGATTTAACGAGATATATCCTAACTGTTGATCAAACTGATAATCTCTTCCTTGATCAAGCTTCCTTGCGTTCTCTAAAATAGCGTAATCAAATCCTTGATTTATCACATATCCAGGAACATTGAATCCTGCATCTACAGTTGCAATATCACGAATCGAATTGGTCAAAGCGCCTCCAGCTCCAATCAATTCAGGGTCAAAATCATTTGCATTGTTCTGTGGGAGACCATTCGCGGAAGAGACATTAAAAAAACCCGCAGGAGCTCCGCCTTGGTTTCCTATTCTGGTTTGTTCCGACACTGCTTCTCCTAAATCTTGGATAGCGACTACATTTCTTACGTTTGTGGTGTTTTGATTTCTATTGGTTACCCAAACTTCTAATCGTGTAATCTGAACCTGACTTTGGATAAAGGGATAGTTCGCAAGGGCACTATCATAATTATCACGAAAGTATTGTGCCAAGAAAAAGTGCTTGTCTTCGTCATAGTCTAAAGCTGTTAGGGCAAACTCGTTTAGTGTTCCCCCACCTTGGGCAACTACCGTATTATTCTGTGAGCGTTGTTCTGAGAAAACTGCTGTTACCGTAGTTCTACCAAATTGTAATTGTGTTTTAACGCCGAATAAACTTTGTGCCCCGGTAATCAAAGAACTGTTTAGGGGCATGTTTACATTACCGATCTCTATCTTTTGAAGTATATCGTCTTCCGTTGGGGTATAATCAAGTTTGACTAGATTTTGAAAATCGAAAGTAGCCTCCGTATCATAATTAGCTGAAACCTGAAGTCGTTCACCAACCTTACCGAGCATACTCAAACTAATACGTTGGTCAAAATCGAACGAAAGGTTTGTTCGGTTTCTAGGGGATAGTGCAGGATTATCATTCTTCTGCCATATCACACCTAAATCCATCGCCACAGAACCTTGGGGAATTACCTCGATTGTATTTCCACCAAAGATCGACTCAAAAAAGTTGTTGTTCACGTAAAAATTAGGGAGTAGGTTTTTACGCGCTTCTTCAGAACCTTCTTTTCTGCCCGTAAAAGCATCTATTTTCTCCTTAAAATAAGACTTCATAGATTCTTTACGGACCAACTCAAAATACTGGTCTGGTGTTAAAAATAACGGGTAGTTGATATTGTATTCGCCAATAGTTTCTTTATACACATAACGATCAGTTTTCTCGTCATAGGTATATTTAGAAACTATGCTATCAGGATTATCTAGGACTAGTTTACCTATTTCAAATCCCGTTTTTACAGAATCCGTTGCCTGTTCGTTGGTATCTTGTGCCATCGCAGTAGTAGCGACACCAAGAAACACAATGCAAAAGAAAAACTGCCTAAATCTTTTAGATTTAAGAAATGATTTTACCCCTATCTTCAAACTACTTACAAATTTTTAAGCGCGGACTTAATAATGCCCTCAACGCTCAGCGAGGAATCTTGAGAAAGTATTCTTTCCACAACTTTTTCAGATTGTCTTCTTGTGTAACCAAGAACCTCTAATGCAGATAACGCTTCTTCTTTCGTTGTATTGTTCGATTGTAGTGAAACTTCATCAATATCGTAGACTTTTAAAATCTTGTCTTTAAGATCTAAAATAACGCGCTGTGCTGTCTTGGCTCCAATCCCCTTTATTCCTTGGATTGTAGCTACATCACCACTTGCGATTGCATCCCTAACTTGAGTAGGGTTCAAAGAAGATAACATCGTTCTGGCAGTGCTGGCTCCAATACCCGAAACCGAAAGTAATAATCTAAAAATTTCGCGCTCTGCTTTATCCGAAAAGCCAAATAGTGTATGGGAATCTTCTTTTACTTGAAGATGCGTATAGAGTGTAATATTTTCATCACTTGGTAATAATGAAAATGTATGTAAAGAAATATTCAAAAAATAACCTACTCCATTGCATTCAACTACAACGTAAGTTGGGTTTTTCTCTACTAATTTTCCTTTAAGGTGATGTATCATTTTATAAAAGTGAATTTTATATACTAGCCTATTTACCCATTTTGGCCTTCTTGCGTTTCTCACGCTCTTGGGCGTCAATAACCGCAACCGCAGCCATATTTACCATTTCATCGACACTAGCCCCAAGCTGTAAGATATGCACGGATTTTTTTAATCCAATCATGATGGGGCCAATAGAATCGGAATTGTTCAACCCTTTCAATAACTTATAGGTAATGTTCGCAGCATCAAGATTCGGAAAGATTAAGGTATTTACCTTTCTACCTGCCAGTTTAGAAAATGGAAAATTATTATGACATAGGTCTTGGCTAAGTGCAAAGTCTGTCTGTATCTCGCCATCTACTACTAAATCAGGATTTTTTTCATGCAGAATTTTCACAGCATCCCTAACTTTTTGGGCTCCTTTATGATTGGAAGAACCAAAATTCGTATATGATAACATGGCCACTACCGGATCAAAACCAAATGTAGAAGCCACGTTTGCCGTCATTTGGGCAATTTCCGCCAATTCTTCTGCATTCGGATCAACATTGATAGAAGTGTCTGCCAAAAACATTGGACCTCTTTCTGTTATCATAATATTTACCGTAGATGCTTTGGTTACACCATTGGCCCTTCCTAAAACTTCAAAAACGGGCTTCAATACTTTTGGATATGCTCTTGAGTAACCTGAAATCATACCATCGGCATCGCCTTCGACTAGCATCATAGCACCAAAATAGTTGCGTTTGCCCATGTTGACCTTTGCACTATATCGGGTTTCTCCCTTACGTTTACGAAGTTGCCAAAGCTTATCGGCATACATGGTTCTGACCGTTTTTGACTCTTCTGACCTTGGGTCGATTATGGTAACATCGGCATCAAACTCCAACTCTTTTTTATGTTTATTGATGATATCCTTATCACCTAGAAGAATAGGTATGGCAATGCCTTCTTCATGAACTATTTGCGCAGCTTTCAAAACGTCGAGTAACTCAGCTTCTGCAAAAACAATCCTTTTCGGATTCACCTTAGCCCTATTATGAAGCATACGAACCGTTTTGTTATCATTGCCCGAACGAAGCATTAGTTCTTCTTCATACTTATCCCAATCTGTAATAGGTGCTTTTGCAACCCCACTCTCCATTGCTGCTTTTGCCACCGCAGGAGGAATTTTTGCTATTAATCTTGGATCAAATGGTTTTGGAATTATATAGTTCTTACCAAAAGTAAGTCTCGTCGCATCGTAAGTAATATTAACCTGTTCAGGCACTGGTTCTTTGGTAAGTTCGGCCAAAGCCCTAACCGCGGCCATCTTCATTGCCTCATTTATCTTGGTAGCCCTTACATCTAAAGCCCCACGAAAAATAAAGGGAAAGCCCAAAACATTATTTACCTGATTCGGATGGTCTGAACGCCCCGTCGCCATTAAAATATCATCTCGGGTACTACATGCCAAATCATATTCAATTTCTGGATCAGGA
>CALBVX010000029.1 GCA_937969515.1 uncultured Croceitalea sp.
TCCAAATGGAAGTGATTTTAACACCGCTATGCTATGTGACAAAACAGGTCGCCATTTAGTAACCATGCCACATATAGAGCGTTCTACATTTCCATGGAACTGGGCACATTACCCAAAAGACAGGCAAAACGACAAAGTTTCACCTTGGTTACAAGCTTTTGTTAATGCTAGGGAGTGGGTTGTTGAAATTTCGTAATTTGAAGGTACTAACAAACAACCTAGAAACATGTATAATCAATCACCATCAGTTAACAGAAGAAATTTCATTAAAAAATCATCATTATTAACCATTGGTGCTTTTAGTGCTACTGGTGTAATGGCAGCGCCGCATTTACAACCTTTACCAAGTTTCACCCAAGATAGTGATATTAATATTGTCGGCCCTAAAGAGGGTTATACACCACAAGTAGGAACTTTAGTTTCTATGATGAATTGGATGCGCATGGTTATTCTATCTCCGGTTAAGAATATGAGTATTTCGGACCTTGATTATTTAGTTGATGATGAAGCTAATAGCATTGGAGCTATGTTAATGCACCTCGCAGCTACGGAACGTTTTTATCAAATTCACACATTTGAAAACAAAAATTGGGGCGATTGGTCTAAAGAAGATTCTGAAAAATGGTCTGTTGCTTCAGGATTGGGCACAAAAGCTAGAAAAGAAATAAAAGGTAAACCATACGAATACTATCTAGAAGAAATGACAAAGGTTCGTGACTTTACCCTTGCAGAATTTAAAAAACGTGATGATGATTGGTTGATGAAGGTGGATAAGGAATTTCCGTGGGGGCCAACCAATAATTACTGCAAATGGTTTCATGTGTGCGAACATGAATCTAACCATAATGGGCAATTTAAATTCATTAAGTCAAGAATCTCATAAATAGTGATGATTCGGCCAGCAAAAAAGGATGATGTTGTCGCCATTGTCGAAATGATTGCCAATGATAAATTAGGTGTGCATAGGGAAAATTTTAAAAAACCCCTTCCTGATAGCTATTATGAGGCATTTCATAATATTGCTTCTGACCCGAATCAAGAATTAGTAGTGCTAGAAAATGAATCCCAACAAATAATAGGCACCTTACAGTTATCATTTATTCAATATTTAACTTATCAAGGAGGTATTAGGGCACAGATTGAAGCCGTTAGAATTCATGAAGAACATAGGGGAAAAGGTATTGGTCAACAACTTTTTAAATGGGCAATAACAAGAGCTAAAGAAAAGGGAGCCCATGTTATTCAACTGACAACGGATAAAAAGAGGCCCGAAGCATTACGGTTCTATGAAAGCTTAGGATTCAGAGCTTCACATGAAGGAATGAAATTTCATTTAATTGAGAAGAGCTAATCTTTTTATTGTTAAAAGGAAAAAGCCGTATCTATTTCTAAAACAGTCAGATACGGCTTAGTGAATTTGTAAAATCCAAGACTATTTTACTAATAATCTACCGCTCCAAATTTTCTCATTTGAACTTTCTAGCCTATATAAGTATAGGCCAGAACCTAAGTTATCCCTATTAATCAGAATTCTATTTTGTCCTTGTTCCGTTGTTCCTTTTTGTGAATGCGAGAGTATTCTTTTCCCACTAAGATCAAACAATTCTAACTCAAAACTTCCCGACTGATCTTCGAAGAAATAAAGAAAAGTAGCTTCAGTTACTGGGTTTGGACTTAGAATAGATTTAGTAGTGTCGTCATCTAAAAATATTCTAGGTTGTTCGGCATTTGAAAACTCTACATTTTTCAGGTTTAGGGTCTTTTGCTCTATAGCACCTGAACTTGATTTTAGGTTAAAAGTTAAAACCTTCAAATCAGAAAAGTCTGTTAATCCTCCTGCCGTACTTGTAAATGTTTCATTCTTCAAATAGAATGTTCTTTCTGTATCTGAAAGAGAAACCACAGAACTATAAGTATCTCCATTACTCTTTAAAAGTTTAACTTCTAGATTGCCGGTTCCACTTGCTGTAAATGACATGGTAGAATAACTAGATAAATCTACTGCTGCAAACCTCGGACTTAGTGCCCTATATACTCCAACATAACTGCTAGTTGATGCTGATAAATTAATATTTCGCTCTATCGGATAGCCATCGCCCCAATAGGTATCTTGATTTACCTTAACCTCGTAGTGCATTACATTGGTGTTCTCCGCACTATCATCAAGACCCCAAGGGGCATCAGCTACAAACAAATCATCTGGTGTATCACCATTTCCATTTGAAATTCGAAACCCAAAATCAAACATATTTCCTGTTTCTAGTGAAACAGTATCTAAATAACCATCAATTGTAGATGTTAATCCAACAATTTCTGTAGAACTAGTTTCTGTTCTTTTAATACCACCTTCTAAGGTTAAGTTTTCAGACTTATTATTATTGACAATATTCATTAAAACTTGACCTTTCTCATATTTGGCAGACTTCACAAAAACTGGTGGAGGCATAGAAGTTTTATAATCCTTAATTTCGGTATTACTTTCCAAAAGGTTTAATACCTCTTCTGCTAAAGAAAGAAGGTCGTCAATAGAATTAGACCAAATTTGAAAATTATAATACGCCTCTTCTTTTTCGTAAGAATCGATATTCCAATGTGATTCTATTATAAATTTAGATTCTTCATTTAAGCGAGCAGAAAAACTAATTGCAAATTCTAAACTACCATCTGGTTGTTTTATGATTGACTTAATAAAATCTTTTTCTCTTAATTGTATTGTTGAAACAGATAATAACTGAGCACCTAGAAAACGATCACATATAAATTTACTATGTTCATAAACTTTCTCGTTTGTTTTAATTACCATCATTGCGCTCACAGTTTCATTATCTCTTAAATAATCGACTGCATAAATATCGCTAGCATTGGTCAACTCTAGTAAATCTGAAGGTGCGGATTCAATAGTACTTGACTCTCCAATAACATCTAAGGGAATTAAGGTGTTTAAAGGAATGTTGTTTGGTGAATGTTTACCACTTTTCATATAAGCTTCAGTCTTAAATACTTTTAAAGCCGCTGTTTTATCGAACTCATAGTTATTTTTAACTCGTTTATAATTTCTGTTACTAATTAAATTGGCAAGCCTATCATTACTTTCTAATCCTCCATTATTTCCGGTAGAAGCAGTGAATGTTACAGGACAACTTGCAACTCCTGAACAAGAAGGATCATCACAATCGACTAATCCATCACCATCATCATCAATACCATTTTTACAATCTTCTTGAGGTACGGGCGCGGTAGGGCATCTAGCTCCATCGTTACTGGCGGAAGCAGGTCCAAAAGCAAAAATATTTGAATTGATATTACCTGCTGTAATGTTTTGTACTTCTCTTATAACATAAACACTACCAGTCTGGTTAGCGGAGACATAAAAATTACCATCTAAATCAAAATATACAGCCCCATAAGTGTAATTGTTTCCTGCCAAAATAGGAACTTCACCTAAATCCTCTACCTCACCAGTTTCAACTTCAATTCTGTATAATCGATTTGTAGCCTTTTCTACAGCATAAAGCATATTATCTGCAGCATTAAAAGCCCAATCATGAATCTTTATATTCCTACTTAAAACAGTGCTGCCCATGTATTGCAGGTAGGTAGGTGACTCTGGATTTAAGTCAACATGATAATATGTAGAAGAACCTGCCCGAAAGTAATACTGTCCATACAAAGAAATATCTCCAACATAATTCATTCCGGTAACTGGTATCTCTGGTATGGTATACGTTTCGGTATTAAAATCTTTACCAATTCTTATTATTGACTTTGGTGCGCTATCCGTATAGCCCCATAGATATCCATCTGCAGAATTATAAGCAGCACCATTAATTTTGCCAGGCACAATGTTCTCTTTTATCAAATAAGAGCTTCCCGAAGCCAAGTCTATTGCATAAATATCATTATATTGAAATAAATAGGCATTGAAATCGCACTCAAATGACTCACTTTGAGCGGATAAAGCTATAGCAAAAAGAAAAATCTGAAGGGTACATATTATTTTTAAAGGTTTACTTAGTAGGTAGTATTTTTTCATAACTAATGATTTGAGAAGGCTAATATAATATTGTTTCATATGTTTTTTCATACATATCTATGTGCGGCTAAGAACTGTAGGTCAGTAGTCTATATCTATAGATTAAAAAAATTAGGCCTTATATTTTCATGTATTTATAACAAATAATCACAAAAGTTTATGAACTGTCATCGGTAAATACATTTTTCAATCCCGCTTGCTTTCCCTATTTTGCAATTACTTAATAGAAACTTGGTATGCAAACGGTAACTAGACTCTTCGATTTTCCTTATTATCAATTAGAAAAATTCAATTTAAAAAAGGCCCTAGTATCCAAAATAGATGGGAGATGGGTGTCTACCTCCTCCCAAGAGTACATAAATCAAGCAAATGCCATAAGCAGGGGTTTATTGCGATTGGGTGTCAAACCCAATGATAAAATCGCCATCATCTCAATGACCAATAGAACGGAATGGAATATCTGTGATATTGGAATTCTTCAGGTTGGAGCACAAAACGTGCCTATCTATCCTACAATTTCTGAGGATGACTATGAATATGTGCTTAATCACTCAGAGGCAAAATATTGTTTCGTTTCCTGTCAAGAGGTTTTGGATAAAGTACTTGCCATTAGTGGTAAACTGAAAAAATTAAAGGATGTGTTTTCCTTTGATGACCTACCCAATTGTGAAAATTGGGGCAAAGTATTAGAAAAAGGCAAAGACACCAGTAATCAAGACGAAGTTGAGGCTAGAAAAGCTGCTGTACAACCTCAAGACCTAGCCACTTTAATATACACTTCTGGCACAACTGGCAGGCCAAAAGGGGTTATGTTGTCGCACAACAACATTGTATCAAATGTTATTGCGAGTAAAGAGCGAGTTCCATTTCAAGCGGGGGCCAGCGCCCTTAGCTTCTTACCAGTTTGTCATATTTTTGAGCGTATGATCCTTTACTTATATCAGTATTGCGGTATTCAAGTTCATTTTGCTGAGGGCTTGGATAAAATTAGTGACAATCTAAAAGAGGTCAAACCAGAAGTGATGACGGTAGTACCTAGATTGCTTGAAAAAGTATATGATTCCATTATCGCGAAAGGAACCGCCCTTGAAGGCATCAAGAAAAAATTATTCTTTTGGGCTGTTGAATTAGGGCTTAAATATGAACCGTATGGTCAAAATGGCTGGTGGTACGAAAAACAGCTAGGTCTGGCCCGAAAACTAATCTTTAGCAAATGGCAAGAAGGTCTCGGTGGTAATCTGACTACGATGGTCTCTGGCAGTGCAGCATTGCAGACCAGGTTAAGCCGAGTATTTGGTGCAGCAGGTATACCAGTAATGGAAGGCTATGGTTTAACCGAAACCTCTCCCGTAATTTCAGTAAATCAAGAAGAAAACAAAGGTTGGAAAATCGGTTCGGTAGGTCGCATCATAAATGATGTAGAAGTAAAGATTGCAGAAGATGGGGAGATTCTTTGTAAAGGACCGAACGTAATGATGGGATATTATAAAGACCCTGAAAAGACAGCAGAGGTTCTTAAAAATGGATATTTCCATACTGGGGATATTGGTGAAATAGATGACGATGGATTTTTAAGAATTACCGACCGCAAAAAAGAAATGTTCAAAACTTCAGGTGGTAAATACGTCGCCCCTCAACTTTTAGAAAACAGATTTAAACAATCTCGTTTCATTGACCAGATTATGGTCGTCGGCGAAGGAGAAAAAATGCCTGCAGCTTTGATACAACCTAACTTCGAATTTTTATATTCTTGGGCAGAAAGAAACAACATATCCGTTGGTGAAAATTCAGATATTGTGCTGAATGAAAAA
>CALBVX010000030.1 GCA_937969515.1 uncultured Croceitalea sp.
GAGAGTCAACTCGAAAATTTAAGAAAAGCCCATCTTAATAGTGATGTTACTTTGGCTGACAAACTATATCATCCAAACTTAGTTCTTACAAGTCAAAGTGGCTCTAAATACACTAAAGAGGTCGCCTTAATAAATATTAAAAACACATTTGAGTATTATGAAAATTCAGATATAGAATTACTCAAAGTAAGTGATGATGTTGTTCTAGTCAACTATATCAACACAAGAAAGTATAAAGGTTATGATAAAGGAATGTATCGTCTAACCGCTGTTTTTACAGAACATAAAGATAGCTGGAAAATTATTTCGATGCAGTCCTCCAAGATTAAAGAAAGAAAAAAGAACTAGCATTTATTATGAAAGGAACAAAAATGCAAACAACAGATAAAACCGCCAAAGAACTTTATTTTGAAGTAAAAGCTAATCCCGCTAGAAAGCGATTCGGATTTGGTAAAAAAGCAGCTTTGGTAAATATTGACATTCAAAAAGCATATACAAGAACCGACCTTTTTAAAACGGCCTATGAAGCCGACCCAAAACAACTGGATTATGTAAACGAACTAGCTGCTAAATTTCGAGCTTTAGGTTGGCCTGTAGTTTGGACGAATGTCGCTTATATGGATACAGCGGCCGATGCAGGTATTTGGGGAACACGAACCGACACACCGGACAGCTTACAAAACATCAAATTCGGCTCAGAGCGTTCCGAGTTGGATGACCGCTTGATTTTAGATCGTTCAACAGATGTCTTTTATGAGAAGAAAATGCCTTCTCCTTTTTTTGAAACACCCTTACAATCACTTTTAGTATGGCATCAAGTAGATACCATTATTTTGACCGGAGGCTCGACTTCTGGTTGTGTTCGCGCTGCAGGTGTAGATTCACTTTCTCGAGGGTATCGCACCATCATTCCTGAGGAATGTGTTGCAGATAAACACGAAAGTTATCATTATGCAAACTTGACAGATTTATCTTTAAAGTATTGTGATGTTATGGAAGTAAAAGAAGTTTTTGAGTGGTTAGATAATTGCTAATCTTAACTGTCACATCGAACGGAGTCGAGATGCAATCCTGACTAACCTCTTGAAGTGTTCTCGACTCCGCTCGAACTGACAGAACAAATAAAAATTAAAGATTCCCACCGGAGTTTATCCGAGCGAAGACGAAGGTCGGGAATGACAATAAAATGTCTTATTGATGAAAGAAGACCCAGGATATTATGATTATTGGCCGTATGAAAATCGGCCGAAGATTAAATGGCCCAATGGTGCTAAGGTCGCTTTTTGGGTAGCACCCAATATCGAGTTTTATGAGTTGAATCCGCCAGACAATCCGTTTCGGAAGCCCTGGCCACAACCTAGTCCCGCTCTACCAGGGTATACCAGTCGTGACTGGGGAAATCGTGTGGGCCATGTGCGCCAAATGGAACTGCTTGAAAAATATGGTATTCGAGGTTCCATCTCTTTATCGACGGCTTTGTGTGACCATCATCCTGAAATCATTGAAATGTGCAAAGAACGTGATTGGGAATTCTTCAGTCATGGTATTTACAACACACGCTATACGTATGGAATGACCGAAGCCCAAGAACGGGAAATGATTAAAGATTCTTTCGAAACCATATATAAGCATACAGGGCAAAAGTGTGCTGGTTATTTGGCCCCTGCCCTATCCCACTCTGAAAATACATTGGATTTATTTGCAGAAGTAGGCACTGAACTTTTTGGAAATGAAGCAGGAATTTACTCCTGCGATTTATTCCATGATGACCAACCAACGCCTATTCACTTAAGAAGTGGGAAGAAGTTTGCTTCGATTCCGTATTCCTTAGAAATGAACGATACTATCGCCTATTTGGTTCAAAAAATCACCCCTAGAAGATATGGCAAAGAACTCAAAGACAACTTTGACAGGTTATATGCTGAAGGTGCTGAAAGCGGAACGATTATGTGTATTCCCACCCATAACTATCAGGTAAGCAATGCCCATAGAATAAAGGCGTATGAGGAAGCGCTTGAATATATCACGGGGCATTCCGATGTTTGGGTAACCACTGGAAAAGAAATCGCACAGTACTTTTTAGACAATTATTATGATGTCGCGTTAGCAGATATCGAAACTAAAAACAAGAAATATGGCAACGCTTAATGACGACTATTTACAATACCCTGAGCGTTCATATGGAATGGACCATGACCGATACGAATGGTCAATGCTGCAAGATAGAAAGGCAGTACAATGGCCTGATGGAAAGAAAGTAGCACTTTGGATAAATGTAGGATTACAATTTTTCCCCTTAAATCAAAAGGGGATTCCGTTTAAAGTTCCTGGTGGAATGACGAAACCCTATCCCGATTTAAGGCATTATAGTTTGCGTGATTATGGAAATCGGGTAGGTATTTATCGATTTTTGAAAGCCTTTGATGCATACAATATTACGCCCACGTTTGCTATGAATACAAGGTTGGCAGAACGCATCCCGTATTTGGTAAATACCATTAAAGAACGTGGTGATGAAATCATGTGCCATGGGTACGATATGGATAAATTGCACTACGGCGGACAGAACTTATCCGAAGAAAAAGAACTTGTAAAAAAATCCTTAGACGGACTTCGCAACCTAACGGGACAGGATATCAAAGGATGGATTAGTCCCGCTAAAAATGAATCTGAAAATACTCCAGATATTCTTGCAGCAAACGAAATAGAATATTTCTGTGATTGGGTAAACGATGACATGCCCTATGATTTTAAAACTAAAAATGGGACTTTAACGGCCATGCCATTACCCACCGAATTAGATGACAATTTTATTATCAACAACAATTTACATTCTTCAGAAGACTGGGCCGACCAGGTAGAAGATGCATTTGAATTCTTATTAAAAGAAAGTAATACTGGTGTTGGACGCATATTGGCGTTAAATATTCATCCATGGGTATTGGGGCAACCCCATCGTATTCAGTATCTTGAACGTGTTCTTGAAAAGTTGGGCGGCCATCCTGATGTTTGGTCTACCTCGGCCAAGAATATCCTCAATGCTTGGAAAAGCCAAAAGTAAACCGATACTAAATGACCGAATTCTTATCAGCTTACATTCCTACCATTCTCCAAATTCTCCTTTTTTTGGTAATGTTTGGCATGGGAATGACATTGACTATTCCTGATTTTACAAGAGTTGGTGTTGCACCAAAAGCAGTTTTCACAGGACTAATTAATCAAATTATTTTAGTTCCACTCATCGCTTACGGAATTGTATTAGTAGTACCCATGGAACCTATGATTGCTATGGGATTAATGGTATGTGCCTGCAGTCCTGGTGGAGCGGTTTCCAATTTGTTCTCCTATTTATCAAAAGGAGATACTGCGCTATCTATTACATTGACTGCAATTAGCAGTATCATAACCATTTTCACGATTCCATTAATTATCAATTTTTCTTTGGATGCAATACTTGGGGAAGCTTCCAAAAGCATTCAATTACCATTAGGAAAGACCATACTCAATATTTTTAAGCTAACGGCTTTACCTGTTTTCTTAGGCATGTTTATCAATTACAAATTTCCAGCTACAGCTGAAAAAAGCAAACCGGCCATTAAATGGGGTTCGATTACCGTAATTGTGCTTGCTTTGATTTTTATGGTTTTGAAACTAGAAGAAATCGGAGACAGTTGGTCTTTTTTGAAAGCCACATTTTTGAGTGTTGTGTTGCTTAACTTCTTCACCTTGGGTATTGGTTTTTTTAGCGCAAGATCCTTGAAATTATCTACCAAGCAATCAGCTACTATTTCTATAGAAAGCGGCATGCAAAACAACGTTTTAGGAATGACCCTAGCAATGTCACCCGGATTATTGAATAGTCCTGAAATGGCAGCCACTCCAGGAGTCTATGGAGTTGTAATGAGCTTGTTTGCCGTGGGAGTTATCTATATTTACAAAAGAATGATTGTAAAAGAAGAAAAAGCATGAATCTACATTTAACCAACAAACTTTTTTTAGTGGGTGGGGCCACTAGCGGACTTGGTAAAGCTATTTTAGAGCAATTAGTTGCGGAGGGAGCCCAAGTTATAGCGGTTGCCCGGACACAACAAAAACTTGAAACCTTAAAAAAAATTCACAATGGCATCGAAATTATTACTGGTGACCTTTCAAAAGAAGCAGTTTTGGATAAAGTTTTACAACAATTGGAAAATCGAATTTTGACCGGCGCAGTGATAAATTCCGGGGGGCCACCGGCAATGCCTGTTATGGAAACTACCCTTTCCGATTGGGATGAAGCTTACAAAACCGTTGTTCGATGGAAAATTGCTTTGACTCAAGCACTATTACCTAAAATGATGGATAATGGTTATGGACGATTGCTCTACATTGAAAGTGTCTCCACCAAACAACCTGTAGAAAATTTAGTATTGAGCAATGCCATGCGATTAGCCGTAACTGGGTATGTAAAAACCCTCTCTCAAGAAATCGGTGGTTCAGGAGTAACTCTGAATATACTAGGTCCGGGTTACCATGCAACGCAACGAATGGAAAATCTGTTCGCAAAAAATAGCGAGTTAAAAGGTATTCCTGAAGAAGAGATTCGAAAAACATTTTCTGACCAAACGGCTGTAAAGCAAATCGGAAAACCTGAAGATTTTGCCTCTTTGGCTGCTTGGCTACTTTCACCAATGAGTGGTTACATTACAGGTCAAACCATAACGATGGACGGAGGTCTAGTAAAAGGTATTATGGGTTAAAAAGAGTTAGGAGAACAATAAACTTTTGAACTTGAGCTTGATTTTTGAGTTTGAACTTTTAATGCATACTCGCACCCCCATTTACATGAATACACTGCCCTGTCAGATGAGAAGCACCATCGCTCAGCAAAAATAAGATAACTGAACTGACCTCTTCGGGTTTTGCTATACTGCCTAAAGGAACCATTTGCATATACCGCTCTTTATCAAAACGTGAAGAACCATCTTCCTTATAAATAAAGTTGGTGTCCACGGCTCCTGGAGCTACTGTATTTATCCTAACTTCAGGTGCTAATTCTGCGGCTAGAGTTTTACTTAAACTAATGACGGAAGCTTTACCGGCGCTATATGGCCCGTAATTTTTTTGCCCTATGAAAGCCAATCCTGATGACATATTTACAATAGAAGGAGCTTCACCGTTTTTCAATAATTCTCCAAATACTTTACAAGAATTAAAACAACTTTGAAAGCTGATGTTATAGGTTTCGTTCCAATCGGCGATATCAAGATTCGATATGGGTTTGAATTGCTTTATGGTACCCGAAAGATTCACCAAACCGGAAATAGAAGATGTATATGTTTTGATTTTATCACAAACTTGCTGTAATGCCCCTATGTCCATTGGGTTTGCCTTAAAATATGAATCAATTTTTAAGACAGAAGACAGGTAACTTTCTTGAATGTCAATACCGTAAACAGTAGCTCCACTTGCAACTAAAGTCTTGATTAAAGTTTGACCAATACCACTATTGGCCCCAACAATAACAACATGGCTATCTTTGGCTTGATATTGCGCCTTTATCATACTACTTTTTTTCAAACTTGGTGTTATCTGAATTTATAAACCCAGGTTCTATAAAGGTCCAGCCAGTAATAACCTTTCTTAGATTAATTCCGGTTCTCTTGGCACTTGGGTTTAGCCAAGTATAACTTATCGATCGGCTATTAATTTCAACACTGTCCATTGGCATATCATAGATAGCCAATTTCATAATAGGCAATTTATGTCCAAAAAGCAATTGCGTTAGTTCTGCTGTATATTGAACCCCTTCAATATTTAACTCCGCCATGCCCCCTTGGTCTCCAATTATAAGATTAGATTCCCTATAAATACTATCTCCATATTGCGGCAACGGAACTTCTATCCAACCGGAAAATTTTCGGTCGCGAATAAATTTGTAAGGCTCTTTATTTTCGAACTGTTTTCTTCCTGACACAAATAGGGTGTCTCCATCTATCTTGAAATCAGGTCCGGATAAATCGGCTCTAGTAAGAGTCATTTTTTCTACAAGATGTTGCCCATTTCGACCTTCCCGCATTTCCACGTAAAAGTCTCCCTCATTTTCTTCATCAATACGAAGGGATAAATGGCGGTGCTTGTCATCGGTCTCAACTCGGTGTATTTCGGTGTCTGTATTTTCAAGCCAATACTGTTGAAAATTATCCCAATGGCCCACTAGACTTTTATTATCCTTGGGAGCTATTGCTTTTTCCTTTTTTACCTCTTTACAACTAAAGGCCAGTGCCGCTAGTATAAAAAGTATTGCTGCTTTTCTCATTTTATAGTTTAAATATTTGAATACCAATCTACCAAATAGGCTTGAATGCTTGCCGCGGTTTCATTAGGATTATTTTCAACGAGATCTTTCCATGCAATTGATAGATGTTTGCCATTCAAATCCACTTCCGGAGGATTGTCACTTGACTTCCCGTAATCCAATTGTATTTCTTCCTGAACATTAATTTCTGAGGTATTAATTTGTTCCGCATCAAATTCGGTCGCTTTTTCCTCCATAAAAGCAACCATTTTTTCTGTGCGTTCGGTTGCATCTCCTTCAATCATAAAACCCTGAATATGGTCCTCGAACTCATACGCCAATAATTGGTCTACATATTTTGTAATAATACTGTTGTTCCATCGAAAGATAGTCGTCGGCACTTTTAATTGTTGTACGTATTCTCCGCGTTCATGTTGAAAGGCCAACCTATATGCTATATCATAGGTACTGCCGGCTTTCAAGTAATCCATAGCTATCATTTGTAATACAGAAGGAGGCATTTGCGGGCGATTCAAGGCATACTCTTCAGTGGTAAAACACCACGGAAAATATTGAAAGAGCTTAGACACAATACCCCATATATCTGCTAAATGACTTCCATCTAATCGAGGTGTTAAGTCGGGAAAATAGTGTTCTAAAATCTTATTGGCCAAAGAATCATCGAAATGGGCAGAATTATCCAAAAAAATATGAGAAACCTCATCGGGATATTCCAGTCCATAACGAATAGCCAATTGCGCACCTGTAGCAGAACCATAGATGGAGAATTTTTTTAATCCCAATTTATCAAAGGCCAAATACAAAAAGGAAGTATAGTCCGTTAAACTCTTAGGGGTTTCGATAAAAGCATCCGATTTACCATAGCCAGGAGTATCTATACAAAAAACCATGTATTTAGAGGCCAGATGTTCCGCTAAAGGCAGCAAGGATTCACCTGTGCTTGGTGAAGGATGGAGCATTACTAATGCTGGTCCTTGTCCTAGGGTATAAAAATGAAGCTTTTGTTGGTTTACTTCTACAAATCTTGCAAAATTCACGGTCTTTGTTTTAAATTATTAGTTAATATAGTTAATTATTCATAATATTAACTAATTTTGATTACTTTTAAGTAAAATAATAATTGTGATGACCAATACACTAGTAACGCTAGAAAGTAGACCTTCAGGAGCCATACAAGAAAGCAATTTCGGTTTGAAAACTGAAGAAATACGAGAGTTAAATGATGGGGAGTTTCTTGTAGCAATTGAAGCATTATCCATGGATCCTGCCATTCGAGGATGGATGAATGCCGGAACAACATACATTAAAGGCATAGAAATAGGTACAGTAATGCGCAGCTTTTCTGCTGGAAAAGTCATACAGTCAAAAAACAATGCTTTTAAAGTCGGTGACTACGTAGAAGGCATGTTAGGCGCTCAGAGCCATGCTATTTCAAACGGACAGGGTATTCGAATAATTGATGTTTCAAAAAGTAAACTTACCCACCATCTTGGGGTATTGGGCATGCCCGGCATGACCGCCTATTTCGGTTTGTTACGAAAAGGAGAGCCTAAAAAGGGTGACATCGTATATATTTCTGCCGCGTCGGGCGTGGTGGGCTCCACAGTAGGGCAAATAGCTAAAATCAAAGGATGTACCGTTATTGGTTCGGCCGGAAGTGATGCCAAATGTAAGTTTTTGATCGATGAATGCGGATTCGATTATGCCATCAACTATAAAACTGAAAATCTTGACGCAAAACTGAAAGAATATGCACCAAACGGAATTCATATTTTCTATGATAATGTTGGTGGTGATACCCTGAATACGGCTTTGGCTAATTTAGGCCAAGGTGCCCGTGTTGTAATTTGTGGGGCTATTTCACAATACAATGATATGGCCAATATTCAAGGGCCTTCGAATTACATGAAAATTGTTACTGCACGTGGTTATATGACGGGCATAATTGTTTTCGACTTCGTAAAAGAATGGCCTGCAGCGGCTAATGAAATCGCAAGCTGGATTGCAGAAGGGAAGATAAATGTAAAAGAACACGTTGTTCAAGGTCTAGAAAATTATTTCTCAACCTTAGAAATGCTTTTTACAGGCGATAACTTTGGTAAACTGATTCTATCAATTTAAATCCATGGCACGATTAATTCTCATTTCATCTTGCTTACAAGTACTGCTGGTTTTCACCGCAGTTAGGGCTCAGGATATTCCTGATACCGGCATAAGTGGTGTTTATGAGGTAATGTTGGGTACTGATGATGCAGCGTATGCAAAAAAATACTTTGCCGAGTACGGTTTTCAAGTAATTGATAGCGCAACTATCTCTACAAAGGAAGCACTAACAATTTATGGTGTAAATTCTAAATTAAGGTCGTATCGCCTGCAGAATGGAACAGTGGATAGCCATGGTCTTTTAAGGATTTTGGAATGGGAAAAACCTTTAGGTGACGGGGTTGGCTATGCTCCTGTAGAAACTATCGGCTCGCGAATAGCAGTTATGATGACCAATGATATATTTAGGTTACATGATATATATAAAACTGCCCGCGAAACTGGAAAAAAACCTTGGTTGTCTACGGAACCCATAGCAGATGACCTTTTTGGATTGAATACAGGAGAGAAGAACTTTTTCGACAGACCTGTTCTGGTTAGAGAGAATGCGGTGTACGGTGAGTTCTTTAATCATATTTTCTTTCAACGCTATGGGTATAAGATTCCCGGGTATGGTACCATCAATTTAGACTCAAAACTTAAAACCAGTGAGTTCACACATCATGACTTTATTATTAATGCTAAAGACATGGAACAAATGTCTTATTTGACAACAGCACTTGGTTTAAAAGCAGAAGCTAAACCCGTGGTTGATGGTGACTGGTTAAAAGGACCAAAAAGAGTCTTTCAAATGGAACCTGGCTATAGTCATTGGTATCAAGGTTTTGTTTCACCAAATAACATTTGCGGAAAACTAAAATTCTTTATTCCAAGAGGAGCTAAAACAAATAAAACTGAAAATCAACGCATTGGTGAAAAAGGTATTACGCTACATTCGTTTTACACCGCTAAATTGAATTTTGTACATGATTTAGTTGTATCTCACAAAAATCTCACAAGTACAACAATTCAAAAAAATGAATTTGGTGAGCAATCATTCATTTTAAAAGATAATGCGGGTGTAAACTTCCAAATTATTGAAAGAAAAACACCTCCAAAATCAAAGCCAAAAACTGTGCTCGAATTGGTTTTAAAAGAATAAATCTTAACTATTTTGTTTATCGAAAAATACCTATTTGACCTTTAAAAACGTAAAACAGTTAAACAAAACAATTAATTAAGTTAACTATTTAGTACTTTGCCCAATGAATCATGAAGAGATATAAAGCCTTAGCGTTACAGACAGAATGTTTTGCCATTAACAAATGTGCAAATCGACTTTCGGCTTATGCATTGATGGAAAAATCTTTGCAAAAAGTATTGGCTGAAACCAAGGGTTCAAAAGCATTTATTGGTCCCGATTTAAAATTGGTCGTTCTGCCGGAATACTTTTTAACCAGTTTTCCATTTGGGGAAAGTTTGGAACAGTGGAAGGAAAAAGCATGCTTATCTACCGACGACGATTTGTTTAAGCAGATGAAGGAGTTTTGTGCCGAACAAGCTATTTTTCTTTCCGGAAACTTTTATGAGCTTGATGATAATTTTCCGGAGCTTTATTTTCAAAGTAGTTTTATCATTGATGATGAAGGTGAGCTCATCTTAAAATACCGAAGGCTAAATTCGATGTTCGCACCCACTCCTCATGACGTGATGGATGAATACATAAAGATTTATGGTTATGAAGCGTTATTTCCCGTTGTAGATACCAAATTAGGAAAGTTGGCCTGCATTGCCTCAGAAGAAATATTATATCCTGAAATTGCCAGATGTCTTATGATGCGAGGAGCAGAAGTTTTTCTGCACTCTTCCTCAGAAGCCGGAAGTCCGCAACTGACCCATAAAGAAGTTGCCAAAAGAGCAAGAGCTATTGAGAATATGTGCTACGTAATATCCTCCAATTCGGCAGGTATTTCTGGTATTGATTTTCCTTTTGCCGCAACTGACGGACTTTCAAAAGTAATAGGTTATGAAGGTCATGTTCTATCTGAAGCAGGAACAGGAGGTAGTATGGTAGCCAATAGCTATATAGATATCGGAGCACTTCGTGACTATCGTTCAAAAGTATCAATGCAAAATTATAACGCAAGACAGCGTTTTGAATTATATGCACCTTCTTACACGAAATTTTCGCATTACCCTGCGAATAGTTTTGTGAAAGAAGCACCATCAAAAGAATTGTTTATAAAAACACAGTTAAACGTGATTAAAAAGCTCACAAATTAAATTGTATTGTTGATTTTTGACAGCTGATTAATCCCCACAAAAGAAGAAGAAATTATGATAGAAAAGAGTATTGAAGAGTCGATTGTATTAAGCATTTTTGATTTAGCGAACCAACTCAAAAAGATTGGTGATGAAGTTTATCAAAAAGTAGGTTTAACAACCCAACAATGGCTTATCCTTTTACACTTAGCGGATAATCCGAATCTTCCTTTTTTTAAAAGAGAGAAGCATAAAAAGGCCTTAATGGCTAGTGAATTGGCAGATTCTTTAAATGTGTCTAGAGCCAATATTACTAATCTTATCAATGTTTTATTAGAAAAGAGCCTGGTAAGACAGTATGAAGACGCCGATGATAGAAGAAAGAAAAGGTTAGAGCTTACCAAAGAAGGTATTGAACTTTTGAACAGAACCCAACCTTCACGCCTTGCGGTTATCATGTATTTGACCGAAGGTTTTAGTCAAGAAGAGAAAGAAACCTTCTTGAGGTTTATTGAGGCATGCATGAACAAAGTGACCAATGAAGATGAAAAAATTAAATCTTTTCACCAACTATTGGTAGAGGCCTAGGTATTAAAAATAGTACTATTTCTTATGAATGTTGATTCTCTAATTACAACGGGTAACTCCACTGAACTAGAAAAGCATTTTAATGCATTTAAAAAGCATATTGTCGGAGATGATGCAAAGTTTGAATCGGTTCATGGTTCAAAAAAACTACTTTATGCCGATTGGATAGCCAGTGGAAGATTATATGGTCCGATAGAGGACAGAATGCGAAATGTAATAGGTCCAATGGTAGCCAACACCCATTCCTTTTCAAGTGAAACGGGTAAGGCGTCTACGTATGCCTATAAGTATGCAAGGGAAATTATCAAAAAACATGTCAATGCAGGTGACACTGATGTCTTGGTTACGTCAGGTACTGGTATGACAGGGGTTTTATCAAGACTTCAGCGCGTTATGGGCCTGCGTTGGCCAGATTCCGTAAAGAACAAAATTGAGATAGATGAAAAGGATCGGCCAGTAGTATTCATCTCGCATATGGAGCATCATTCAAATCATGTTCCTTGGATGGAAACTATTGCGGACGTAGTTATCGTGCCTTGTGATAAGAATAATCTCGTGTGCCCTGTGAGCTTGGAAAAAGAGGTCAAAAAATATTTGGACAGACCCAACAGAATAGGAGCATTTACAGCATGTTCAAATGTAACAGGAATAATTACCCCATATCATGAATTGGCTAAAGTGATGCATCAAAATGATGGTATCTGTATCATGGATTTTGCAGCTTCCGCGCCTTATGTAGATATCAATATGCATCCTGAGGATGTTGAAGAGCGATTGGACGCTATTTGTTTTTCACCTCATAAATTTCTTGGAGGTCCTGGAACTTGCGGAGTATTGGTCTTTAATGAATCATTATATAATACCAATTGTCCCGATGTACCCGGAGGAGGTAATGTAAAATGGACAACCCCAAAAGGGGATTATGGCTACCATCCGGATATCGAGACAAAAGAAGATGGAGGAACTCCCGGCTTTTTACAGGTAATGCGTGCTGCATTGGCCATACGATTAAAAGAGCAAATGGGAATCAAAAATATCGAACAACGCGAAGAAGAACTTTTGGCACTTTGTTTTGAAAGACTTAGAAAAGTACCTAACCTTTTCATATTAGGAGATAACTCTGAAAAACGCATTGGTGCGGTATCTTTCGGTATCAATGGTATTCACTACAATCTTATTGTTCGTCTACTTAATGACATCTATGGTATACAAGTTCGCGGCGGATGGTCTTGTGCGAGTACTTATGGTCATTTTCTTTTTAATTTAGATGAGAATACATCAAAACAAATAATTACCGATATAGAAAATAAGAACCTAACGGATAAACCAGGCTGGGTTCGTTTATCACTTCACCCGGTTACCACAAACGAGGAATTATTTTTTATTTGTGACGCAATAAAAGAAGTCGCCGAAAATATTGAGGAGCTAGGTAAAGATTATACCTATAACCCTAAGAGTAATGAGTTCGACCATAATAGAACCGGAGATGAAAAAATAGTGCAAACCGTTGAAGAATGGTTTGCTCTTTAACTGAATTATCTTTCCTAAAAAAGCTAGTAGATATATAAATCACATATCTACTAGGTTTCAAATCCATCTTTTTTTTCGTTACGAAAAGTAATTTATCAGTCCAAGAATGCCATTATAAGAAATTACACAAGAAAAAAATAAGGCCCCTAATAAGCTTAAATTGACAAGCAAACTCGTCTTATATAGTTTTCTTGATTTTTTATTATTGATCAAGATCAATATTCCTATGATTACAAGTGGCAACACAAAAACATTAAATACTTGAGATACAATTTGCATTTCTATTGGATTTGCTCCAAAAACAGGAACAATCAAAGCGAAAAGGCATGCAAAAAAGGTAATTAACTTAAATTGACGTGAAGTAGTATCTAATTTTCCTGATTGGTAATCCGCAACTAATATAGGCGCAATTAGAATACAGGGGAATATTGACGATAAACCAGCACTTAAAGTTCCAAAAAAGAAAAGGGTAAGTGCAAATTTTCCAGCAACTGGCTCTAATACTTCAACCATATCTAAAACCTTGGTTACAGGTTGCCCACTCTGAAAAAGTGCACCACATGCAACAGCCATAATTGTAGCACTGATAAAAAAGACCAAACACGCTGCGATAATGGCATCTTTCTTTTGTTGTTTAAGGTTCTTAATTGTCCATCCTTTTCCTTGAACAGATAAAGGCCTCGAAAGAAATGTAGCTGCGGCCATTGTAGTACCTACAAATGCTGCCACCATCATTTTACCTCCTTCTACAGAAGGAATTGAAGGAACTAAACCTTTGGCCACCTCAATAGGTAAAGGATAAACCATAAAAAGCGATATCAGAAAAGAGAAAGCCATTATGGCTACAAAAACAACCAAAATTTTTTCAAAAAACGTATATCTCCCTACCATTAGTAGACCATACATAATAGCAATTACTAAAATTGCTATTATTAGAACAGTCTCATATTGATGGTCACCAACTCCTGGAAAATAAATATGAATAATTTCAAAAATGATATTTGATGAAATACCTAAAATTCCCATAAGTGAATTCCACTGACCAAATGAAATACCAATGATTATTAAAATGGCAATCGACTTACCGTATTTCAAATGTTTTTTAAATGCATATAATCCTGTTTCGCCAGTAATTAAAGCATAGTTTCCATAAACATACATTAAGATTCCCGAAAAGAAAGAACTCAACAATAACACCCATAACAGTTGCATGCCATATGTACTGCCAGCAACGATCATTGAAGTAACACTACCAGTGCCAATGGTATAGCCGATAGCAAAAATGCCTGGACCAAAGGCTAGTAGCGCTGCAAGCATTCTTTTGAGTAATGATGTATTACTTGCGCTTACCTTGTCCATACAACCTAGCTTCTTACTTGGGTTATAGTCTTTAAAGTAGTACTGACTTTTTCTTCAAGTCCTTTAAAATCCCCATTGGAAAGCATCTCTTTGCTAATTAGTTTAGAGCCCATACCAACACAAGTTACACCAGCATCGAACCATCCTTTTAAGTTTTCTTCATCAGTACTAACACCGCCGGTTGGCATGACATGCGTCCATGGTTGTGGCCCCTTAATGGCCTTGACAAAACCTGGACCATAAGTAGATCCCGGGAATAGTTTAACAATTTCACAACCTAGTTCTTCTGCATTGTTGATTTCAGTTAACGAACCGCAGCCTGGTGACCACAATACTTTTCTTCTATTGCAAACTTTAGCAATATCTTCTCTCAATGAAGGCGTAACAATAAAATTAGCACCCATCTGCATGAACATACTTGCCGCAGCAGCGTCGGTAATTGAGCCTACTCCCATAATCATTCCCGGAAGCTCCTTAATTGCATATTTGCTCAACTCTAAAAACATTTCAAACGCAAAATCACCTCGAGCAGTGAACTCCATCAATCTTGCTCCGCCATCAAAACATGCCTTTAGTACCTTTTTAGCCACTTCAACATCAGGATGATAAAATAAGGGAACCATCCCTGATTCTTTCATCACATTTGCAACTTCTATTCTTGAATATTGTGCCATAACTATTTCTATCTTGCTACACGACCAGAAGCATCTCCACCCATTAATTTTTCAACTTCTGCTACCGTAACCAAATTTGCATCACCTTTAATGGTATGTTTTAAACACGAAGCGGCAACAGCAAAGTCTAAAGCATTTTGATCGTCCTCAGGGTATTTTAACAATCCGTAAATGAGGCCTCCCATAAATGAGTCTCCTCCACCTACTCTATCAACTATATCCGTAATTTGATATTGGCGCGTCTCATACATTTTATTTCCATCATATAAGACACCTGCCCATGTATTATGAGAAGCAGAAATAGAACCCCTCAAGGTCGTAATTACTTTTTTTGCCTTTGGAAATTTCTTCATCATCTGTTTACAAACCGATAGAAAAGCTTCTGCCTTCACCTCATGACCGTGTTTATGAACATCTAGGCCTTCTGGATGGATACCAAAGTGCTTTTCTGCATCTTCTTCATTACCTAAAATAATATCGCAATAGCTTGTCAGTTCTGTCATGATAGCTTCTCGATTACCACCATATTTCCAAAGCTTTGCTCTGTAGTTAAGGTCAGTAGAAATAGTAATCCCTTTAGCTGAAGCCGCTTTTACAGCTTCTAAACAAACATCTGCGGCCCCTTGAGAAATGGCTGGGGTAATGCCTGTCCAATGGAACCATTCAACCCCATCAAAGACGGCATTCCAATCTATCATTCCCTTTTCTATTTCGGCAATTGCAGAATGTGCCCTATCGTAAACTACTTTTGATCCTCTTGAAACAGCACCAGTCTCTAAAAAATAGATTCCTAATCGGTCTCCTCCAAATACGATTTTATCTGTACCTACACCTCGTTTGCGCATTTCCATCAAGGCACAATCACCAATATCGTTTTTGGGTAATCTTGTCACAAAATCTACTGGCACACCATAGTTGGCCAAGGATACCGCCACATTAGATTCTCCACCCCCATAGACCACATCAAAACTATTGGCCTGAGAAAACCTTAAAAATCCCGGAGGTGCTAAACGTAGCATAATCTCACCAAAGGTCACTACTTTCTTCATTTGAATACTTTATTATTTTGATTGCTATTTTATCGTTAAGTTGTTTTAACTAAAGGCCAAACCGCCGTTTATATCTATATTGTTTCCTGTTATAAAAGAAGACTCGTAAGAAGCCAAATAGGCAACTAAATCTGCAACTTCTTCCGCAGCACCTTCTTTTCGCAATGGTGTTGAAGCCGCAACTTTAGTACGAATCTCATCTTTTGTAAAGTCATCATGAAATTTAGTGCCAATTAGACCAGGGCAAATCGCATTCACCCGAATCCCTTTTGGGCCCAATTCTTTTGCCATTGCCCTACTAAAGGTTGTTACAGCACCCTTAGAAGAAGCATATAGCGCTGAACCGCCGCCGCCGCCATCTCTAGACGCCTGTGAAGAAAGGTTTATTATGGAGCTACCAGAACTCATTAAAGGTGCAAAAGCTTGGCTTACAAACACAGTAGATTTAAAGTTTACGTTCATGACCAAGTCATAAAACGCTTCGTCAAATTCTTGTAATGTCTTGCGAGCGAAAAGTCCGCCGGCATTATTTACCAAAATATCCACATTATCACCAAAGGCTTCTATGGTCTTTTGCTTTAAATGTTCGATATCTGAAAGTTTTGAAACATCGGCTTTGACTGCTATTGCTTCTTGACCTAGCGCTTTTATTTTTGAAACAGTTTCATTTGCCCCTGATTCAGTATTGTAGTAATTAACTACAACTTTAGCGCCTTCTTTTGCAAGCTTGATCGCTATTGCTTGACCAATATCTCTAGACCCTCCGGTAACTACGGCTACCTTTCCTTTTAGTTTACCCATTTAATTTAAATTATATTCCTAAAGCTTGTCCGCCTCCTATTTGAATCGTTTCCGCCGTGATGAACGAAGCATCCTTGCTCGCCAGAAAGGAAATTACTCCCGCAACATCTTCGGGCTGCCCTAACCTACCAAGCATGATATTATTTGCCCACGAAGCAAAAACCTCGGGCTTGGTGGCCTTTATCTGTGCATGGAAAGGCGTGTCTATAGTTCCCGGTGATACCGCGTTCGCCCTTATCCCGTACTCCGCCAAATCTTTTGCCAATGCCCTTGTTATCGCATGGACTCCCGCTTTTGACGTACCATAGATACCTGCTCCAGGTCCTCCTGCCGTCCAACCTGCGTTCGAAGTGTAATTGATTATGGATGGATGCTCCCCTTTTTTAAGAAAAGGTATCGCGGCCCTTGAAGCAAAAAATACCGAATCAAGGTTAAGGGCCATTACGAACCTGTAAAAATCAGTCGTCATTTCTTCGAATCGAGATCTTCCGCCAAGGCCTCCGGCATTGTTCACAAGGACGTCTATTTTACCGTACTTCTCCCCGATCTTGGTAATATTGGACGTCACGGCTTCTTCTCTGGTAACGTCGAAACCATAATATTCAGCCTTGATACCTTTGGCAACAAGCTCTTTTACCCGTTCCGCCCCGACCTCATCTTCTATACCGTTCAAAACTACGGTATAACCATCTTCACCTAATCTTTTTGCAACTTCAAAACCTATGCCTCC
>CALBVX010000031.1 GCA_937969515.1 uncultured Croceitalea sp.
GTTGAAGAACTTAAATTTAAACAAGCTTTTTTACTCGATTATGTCAAAGAGGGCGGAAACCTAATTATTCAATACAACACCGCCGGACGCTGGAGAGAGCAATTTAAAAATATAGCCCCCTACCCTATTACCATCTCTCGCGATAGGGTGACCAATGAAAATGCGGAAGTGGAGATATTGGCCAAAAACCATTCATTGATTAATTTTCCTAATACAATCACCCAAAATGATTTTGATGGATGGGTACAAGAACGTGGTTTATACTTTCCGAATGAGTGGAGTAAAGAATTTACACCTATCTTGTCTATGAACGATGAGGGCGAAAATCCAAAAACAGGAAGTTTATTGGTAGCACCTTACGGAAAAGGGAACTATATTTATACCGGTTTGAGCTTTTTCAGAGAGCTGCCCGCAGGTGTTCCCGGGGCTTATAAATTATTTGCAAATATGCTTTCCATAGGAAAAGAAAACCATCAAACAGAAAATGGAATCAAAGGAAAGTAGCGACAATACCAAATCATTTATTTGGAAAAAAGAATATACCATCGTGTTAGTCCTCAACATGTTTTATATTCTGGTTTTCTACTTTTTAATGAAAGGAAATTTATAGTTTATGGAGTTACTGGACTGGATCGTGCTTGTAGGAACTCTTTTGACGATAGTTGGATACGGAGTATGGAAAACCAAGGGAAGCAAAAGCGTTGAAGATTATGTAAAAGGCGGAAGCGATACCAAATGGTGGACTATAGGGCTGTCGGTAATGGCTACCCAGGCCAGTGCTATAACTTTTTTATCTACCCCTGGGCAAGCTTTTCACGATGGAATGGGCTTTGTTCAGTTCTATTTTGGTCTTCCTATCGCAATGATTGTTATTTGCGGCGTATTTATACCTATTTATCACAAGCTCAAGGTATATACGGCCTACGAACTTTTAGAAAAACGTTTTGACTTAAAAACCAGGACCCTAACAGCTATTCTCTTTCTCATACAACGTGGATTGGCAGCTGGGATAACCATATTTGCACCCTCCATAATTTTATCGGCAGTTTTAGGTTGGAACCTGCTGACCCTAAATATTATAATTGGAGTTCTTGTAATCTTATATACCGTTTCCGGTGGAACAAAAGCGGTGAGCGTGACACACAAGCAACAAATGTTCGTAATTATGACGGGAATGTTTTTTGTTTTCTTTTTTATTTTAGGTAGTCTTCCGTCCGACATTTCCTTTAGCGAAACTTTAAAACTTGCTGGTGCAAATGGCAAGCTGAATATTTTAAACTTCGATTTTGATCCAAAAAATAGGTATACCTTTTGGAGCGGTATTACTGGTGGGTTCTTTTTAATGCTGGCCTATTTTGGCACCGATCAGAGCCAGGTACAGCGCTACCTATCCGGAAAATCGGTTAGGGAAAGTCAACTTGGCCTAATTTTCAACGGCATTCTTAAAATACCCATGCAATTCTTTATTCTTTTGGTGGGTGTTATGGTATTTATCTTTTACCAGTATAATCCTTCTCCCCTAAATTTTAATCCAGCGGCTACCGAAGCGGTTTTAAACTCAGCGTATTCAGAAGACTATAAAGCATTACAAGAAGGTCATATCGAATTACAATTAGAAAAGAAAATGGCGCAAAGCGAGTTTTCTTCGGCGCTCAAGCTTAAAGATTTAAATGCGATAGAACAGGCCAAAATAGATGTAATTGCCGTTAACAAAACCGAAATGGCTGGGCGAAACACAGCAAAAGATTTAATTAGTAAGGCGGATGAAAACGTGCAGACCAATGATAAAGATTATGTATTTATTCATTTCATTTTAAACAACTTACCAATAGGCCTTGTAGGCTTGCTATTGGCGGTTATTTTATCTGCAGCAATGTCTTCAACTGCTTCTGAATTAAATGCACTTGGTACTATAACGGCCTTGGACTTATATAAAAGAAATAAAAAGGGTGATTTTACCCAAAAGCATTACTTGAACGCTAGTAAATTTTTCACATTAATTTGGGGTATTATCGCTATTCTTATTGCCTGTGTTGCCGACCTTTTTGATAACTTGATTCAGCTAGTGAATATTATTGGCTCCATATTTTATGGTAACGTTTTGGGCATATTTCTATTGGCGTTTTTCTTCAAATTTGTAAAAGGTAACGCGGTATTTGTCGCAGCAATTATCACCCAGATCATCATCTTTATCTTATACTTTGTTTTGATTGCGCCTTACGAAAGTGGACAAGAAAAACTAGGCTATCTATGGCTTAATGCCATTGGTTGCGGACTCGTTATCGCTGTTGCCGCCCTTATCGAAGCTTTTGACCGCACCTTGCGTAAACCGCCTATCGAAGTTTAATATTCTAAGAGTGCACGATTAGCAAAATCCCTGAAAACAGGGTTTATGTGAGTTACCATCCCGACTACTTTAGCGTAAAAAACCAGTTATGCATAAAATAGTCTCATTACTTTGTATTACAATTCTTGTTTCATGTAACTCCGTTGGCAAATCGGAATCTATAGCACAACAGGTGACCGTACCCAAACATTATGACAAAGTCGATGTTTTGCCAAATGCAGTGCTCTATGATACGACCTTAGAACTAGATTTTATCAAAACTGCAAATGAAAGGGGTGCAGAATTCATAGTTGCTGAAGTTATTACTACAAGTAAAAGATGGGCATTAACTTTTAACGAATACGGGCAAATTGTTGCAAGGTCTAGAAGCGCCTCAGTGATAGCAAATAAAGAAGATAAGTGCTATGTTCAGAACCTGGTTTTCGAACAAAAAGGTGATGGAGAAAGTTTCAACGAAACCGAAATTGTCAAAAAATCTAATTGGAAGACTTTTGACTGTACTATATTGGAAAATAAAAACCCTGACACAATTGCCAGGGTTCAATTCGAAAATTAAGTTTTAACTATAAAGCTCCCCACTCTTTCAGCGAATCTTTATTCATCTTAACATAGTCCATATTGCCTGCTTCTTCGGCAGCGGCAAGTGATTTTTTCGCAGTCGCTATTGCGCCTTTTTTATCACCTGACTTTGCTAGAATTAGCGACTGTTGTCTTAGCTGCCAGAAAGCTGGTTTTTCAACCATGGCCATAGCCTTGTCCATCCATTCTTTAGCTTTTCCAATATCTTTGCCCTCATTGGCATAGTATACGGCAGCTGCATAGTAATCACCTGCTGAAGGTCCTGCCATTACTTTTTCGATACTCTTCACTACCTCGGCATCTGTTTTAACTCCGAAAGGAACTGCCACATAAGTGTTCTCCCAAATAATACCAAGATTAGCACCATTATTGGTAACATCATCAATAGTTATTGTGAATGTTTCTACGGGCATATCCATTTTATAAACTGGAACCGTAGTTTTTGCTACTACCTTAGCATCGTCCCAATTTCTTGGGGTTCCTCCACCTTGGGTATCAGTGTAAAAGAATACTTCCCAATTCTCTTTTCCCGGCTTTGTGAAAATTGAGTATGTGCCAGCTTTAACGTCTTGGTTTGCAATAGTTACATCCTTATCAAAACCAATTTTTGTGTAGGCATTCGCTCCTGTTCTCCACAGTTTACCGAAAGGTACCAGATCACCATAAATTGTTCTACCACGCATTGATGGTCTAGAGTAATCAACAGTAACCTCTGTTAAACCTACCGTCTGCCAAATTTTTGAAGAGGTACTTGGTTGTGGCGTAGTTATCTGTGCACTTAAGGTACATGTCAATAGGGCCACAAAAGAAAATAATACTAATTTTTTCATGATATCAGTGTTTAATCGATTAGAAAACAAAACTAGTTATAATGAAAAGCTGGATATGTTAACAAATGCTTAAATAACAAGCCATTTTAATTTGAAAAATGAGCAGGTCTTGCTAAGTCAACCTTTTTTTCTAAGCTGAAAAGTTTATTAATTTTTGTTTAACTTTTCTTATTTCAAATTAAACAAAATTACAATTATATTTGTTAAAATTCTTTTATGAAACTTTACCAATTAAAAGCCAAACAGGCCTTACCAATTTCTAAGATAGAAGCTTGGAACTTTTTATCTGACCCCAAAAACTTAGCTGTAATAACACCAGACCACATGGGTTTTACAATTTTGGATGGGGCTGACAGGCCCATGTTTCAAGGGCAGATTATACAGTATATAGTCAGGCCTTTCGCAGGATACAGTACCAAATGGGTTACTGAAATCACCCATGTAAAAGAAGGCGAATATTTTGTGGATGAACAGCGTTTTGGCCCTTACGCCTTATGGCACCACAAGCACTTTATAAAAGAAATTGATGGTGGGGTAGAAATGGAAGACATTATTGATTATAAAATTCCTTTCGGGTTTTTGGGACAATTGGCCTATCCATTGGTGGTAAAAAAACAATTACAACAAATTTTTGAGTACCGCGAAACAAAACTTAACGAGTTGTTTGGTAAGCTTGAAGGCAAAAAGAACAGTCTAGAATTAAAATCGATATAATATGCAAAAAAATATTCTACTCGTAGGTGGCTCACATGGAATAGGTTTTGAAATAGCTAAAGCACTTCAAGACCAATTTACAATATATGTTGCCTCAAGAACCTACGATGAACTTGGTAATTTAGAAGTTAATTACATTTCATTTGATGCTACCACGGATACCTTTGAAGATTCAGAACTACCAAATGAGCTACATGGGTTTGTGTATTGTCCGGGTAGTATTAATCTAAAGCCTTTTAAAATGCTATCTATTGACACTTTTAAAGAAGATATGGAGCTTAACTTTTTTTCTTTGGTCAAGGTTGTGAAGACTGTTATGCCTAAAATGGCAGATGGCTCAAGTATGGTGTTCTTTAGCACAGTTGCAGTCGCTACAGGAATGCCTTTTCACACTAGTGTAGCAGCAGCAAAAGGCGCAATTGAAGGGTTTGCAAAGTCATTGGCCGCAGAGTATTCGCCAAAGGTTAGGGTAAATACGATAGCCCCTTCATTAGTAGATACGACCCTAGCAAAACGTCTTTTAAACAATGACAGGAAAAGAGAACTTATGAACGAGCGTCACCCTTTAAAAAGAGTTGGTGAAGCAAAGGATATAGCCAATCTTGCCTGCTTTTTACTCAAAGAGGATAGTTCTTGGGTTACTGGGCAAAGTATTGGTATTGATGGTGGTATATCTACCTTAAATGTAAATTAATGGCGAAAAAGGCAAGTGTATTTTGGTATAGGCGCGACTTGCGTTTAGATGATAATGTGGGGCTATACCATGCTTTAAAAGGCGAATCTGCCGTAATACCAATTTTTATTTTTGATACTGAAATTTTAGAAAAACTACCTAAAACCGATGCGCGTGTTGGTTTTATACATCAACAACTGGTAAAAATCAGAAAAAAATTACGGTCAGACTTTAATAGCGACTTGGGCATTTATCATGGAAAACCTGTAGAGGTTTTTGACACCTTGTCTAAGGAATTTAGCATCGATACGGTATTTACCAACCACGATTATGAACCTTATGCCAAACAACGTGATAAAGAAGTTGCAGAATTCTTGACGGACAAAGGTATCGGTTTTAAGACCTTTAAGGATCAAGTAATTTTTGAAAAAAGTGAGATTGTCAAAGGTGATGGCAAACCGTATGTTGTATATACCCCGTTTAAAAATAAATGGAAAGAACAATTTAATCCCTCAGTAGACTTGGTAGAATATCAACCAGATTTTGCTAAGCTCTTACAAAATAAGCGCTTTCCAGATTGCAAATTAGAAGACCTAGGCTTTCAAGAATCAGATATTGAAGTGCCCGATTTTGTCGTAACAAAAGACCTGATTCAAAATTATGAGAATACGCGAAACTTTCCGGCCATTAAAAATGGCACATCTAGATTAGGTCCTCATTTAAGGTTCGGAACAGTTTCTGCAAGAAAAATGGTGAAAAAGGCAATTGCCGAAGAGAACGAAGTTTTTTGGAGCGAACTGATTTGGCGAGAGTTTTTTATGCAAATTCTATGGCATTTTCCGCATACCCATAAAAAGGCCTTTAAACCCAAATATGACCGTATCGAATGGCGCAATAATGAAGTGGAATTCGAAAAATGGAAAAATGGCCTAACCGGCTATGCTTTGGTAGATGCCGGTATGCGCGAATTAAATGCTACAGGCTATATGCATAATCGCGTTCGAATGTTGGTCGCGAGCTTTTTATGCAAGCATTTATTGATAGATTGGCGCTGGGGAGAAGCCTATTTTGCCGAAAAGCTTTTAGACTATGATATGAGTGCCAACGTCGGTAACTGGCAATGGGCTGCAGGCAGTGGTGTTGATGCTGCCCCGTATTTCAGAATTTTTAACCCCATGACCCAAGTTGATAAGTTTGATAAGCAAAAAGATTATATCAACAAATGGGTACCTGAACTTCAAGAGCTTAGCTACCCTGAAAAAATGGTGGATCATAAAATGGCGAGGGAAAGGTGTTTACAAGTTTATAAAGAAGCGGTTGGCTAATACTTTTTCATTACTTTAGAGATTCAGTTTTTTTAAAGTAACCAACACCTATAAAAATGAAAAAAATTATCCTATTTGTTGCTTTATTTACGTGTATTGGAAGCATAGGCCAAAAATTAAACCCACACAAAAAAGCAATCATTGCCTCTATTGAAAAACACGAGGCCGAATTGATAAAGATCAGTGACTCTATATGGGCACTGGCAGAAACCGCTTTTAACGAAAGTGAATCTTCACGTATTCTTGCTGAATATGCTGAAAAAAACGGACTTAAAGTTACTCGGGGGGTCGCCGATATTCCTACGGCCTTTACGGCCACTTATGGTTCGGGCAAGCCAGTAATAAGCATTCTTGGCGAATTCGATGCCCTCCCAGGTATTTCACAGAAAGCTTCCCCGGTTAAAGAGCCTTTACAACCCGGAGCTGCTGGTCATGGTTGTGGCCACAATATGTTCGGTACTGCAAGCTTAGGTTCGGCAATAGCCATTAAAGAACTTATGGACCAAGGAAAAATAAAGGGTACTGTCAAATTTTTAGGAACTCCTGCAGAAGAAAAGTTCTTTGCCAAAGTTTGGATGGTAGAAGCTGGGCTTTGGAGCGATGTAGATGTTAATATTAGCTGGCACCCCTCCTCAGGCATAGAGGCCGATGTGCAAAGTGGCTTGTCATTAATAGACTTTATTGTAGAATTCTATGGCCAAACCGCTCACGCCTCCGCAGATCCCTGGAACGGACGTAGCGCCTCTGATGCCCTAGAGCTATATACAACTGGTATTAATTACTATAGAGAACATATTTTGCCCACTTCGCGAATCCACTATCATATTCAAGATGGCGGGCAAGTCGTAAATGTAGTGCCAGATTATGCAAAACTATGGGTGCGGGTACGTGATCCAAAGCGGAAAATTATGCTGCCTACCTACGAACGCGTTAAAAAAATGGCCGAGGGTGCCGCTATTATGGCCAATGTTGATTATAAAATCTCTTTGGTTTCCGGTATTTACGAAACCTTGGTGAATCGCTCCGGTGGTGAAATTATGCAGAAAAACCTTGAGCTTTTAGGCCCGATTACCTATACGGAAGAAGAAACGGCTTTTGGCAAAGCGATACAAAAAGCAACTGGCAAGCCAGAGATAGGTATGGATAGTAAAATTTATCCTTTAAAAGAAACTGAAAAGAATCCTGGTGGAGGTTCTACAGATGTAGGTGATGTAAGCTGGAACGTTCCTAATATCAATTTAGGCGTTACCGTTGCGCCAAAAGATACCCCTTGGCATTCTTGGGCAGTTGTAGCCTGCGGCGGAATGAGTATTGGCCATAAAGGTATGGTCTATGCCTCAAAAGCTATGGGTATGACCATGGTAGATTTATTTACAAATCCAAAACTTGTTGAAAAAGTAAAAGAAGAATACAAAACCCGAAAAGGAGATGAAGTCTATGAGGCTATGATAGACGGTCCCCCACCTATCGGAAAAGATTAAAACCAAAAATTGCTATGTTCGGATTATTTAAAAAGAAAACAGAATTAGAAAAATTACAAGAAAAGTATCAAAAGCTCATGAAAGAGGCCTTTGATCTTTCTAAAATCAATAGAAGTGAAAGCGATACCAAATATGCGGAAGCTGATAAAATTCAAAAACAAATTGAAGAACTTACATCGTAAAAGTTTATTGTTAGCAGTGACAGCATTGCTACTAGTGCCGACTTTTATGACTGCCCAAGACAATCCTTTAAACGGATTTGAAAATTTAGTTGGTAAAACCTGGAAAGCAGAAGGCACTTGGGGCGACGGGTCAAAATTCAAACAAGAGATAGATTTTAGGTATTCTTTAGAAGGTAAGACCATTGTAACAGAATCCCAGGGTTTTGTAAACAAAGAACAGACCGAATACGGCCATCGCAATCACGGTATTCGTAAATACGATGCAGAAAGCAACACCATTCGGTTCTGGGAATTTGATGTTTTTGGAGGGGTTACCCAGGGTACGGTGTCATTCAATGGAAAAGATATTTTATATCAATACACTTATGGCGATACCGAAGTAACCGATGCTTGGGAGTATGTTGATGATAACACCTATAGTTTTAAAGTTGGCAGCTATGTAAATGGAGAATGGAAACAGACCTATTTAGAAACGCAATTTAAAGCTGATAACGGTTTTGATTTTCATTTTGACCATGAGTCATTGGTGGTGACCAAACTGATCGAAACGGGTGATTTCTATCGTGATGTATTGCAATTAAAAGAGATTCCCCACCCCGATAAGGCCCAAGGTTTTCGCTGGTTTGAAATTAGAGGGAATTCGCAGTTGCATCTCATAAAAAAAGATGTTATCGTCTTTAAAAAAGATAAGAGCATACACCTGTGCTTATCAACACAAGACTTAGAAGGTTTTATAGCACATCTAATGTCCAAGAACATTGATTTTTATAATTGGCCAGGTGACAAAGGTTCGGTTACCGACCGCAGTGATGGGGTAAAACAAATCTATTTGCAAGACCCTGATGGCTATTGGATCGAAATCAATACGGCAAAGCACTGATTATTAGCGCAGTACTAGTAATAAGCTAAATTAGAACAAATGACTAAAAGTTATTCCGTTGGCAATTTAATTTACGATGCCAATATTTATGATGGAATGAATACCGACTTAACTGATTTAGTGTTTTACAAACGTTGGCTGCCAAAAAATAAAGATGCATCAATCCTAGAACTTTGTTGTGGTACTGGAAGGCTTACCCTTCCAATTGCAAAAGAGGGGTTTAAAATTACCGGAGTAGATTACACTACCTCAATGCTAAAAAAAGCAAAGGATAAAGCTTCAAAAGAAAATATAGCGATTGACTTTATAGAAGCGGATATTCGAACTCTAGATTTATCAAAAAAATATGATTTCATTTTTATTCCATTTAACTCAATCCATCATTTATATGAAAATAAAGACCTATTTAAAGCTTTAAGTGTAGTTAAAAAACACCTTAAAAAAAGTGGTTTGTTTATACTAGATTGTTTTAACCCAAATATCAAATTAATGGTTGAAGGTGAAAAAAATCTAAAAAAAGTAATCCAATATACCACACAAGATGGAAGAAAAATATTAATAAAAGAAATCATGCTATATGAAGATAAAACTCAAATTAATCGTATTGAATGGCACTATTTTATAAATGGAAAATTTGATTCCATTCAAAAGTTAGATATGAGAATGTTTTTCCCCAAAGAGTTAGATGAGTATTTAAAATGGAATGGCTTCATTATTAATAATAAGTTTGGCAACTTTGATGAGAAAGCATTTGACACTAATTCTGAAAAACAAATATTTGTTTGTGAGCACACGTAATAGAACTAAATCTTTGAATTTAAAAACATGAGCAATTCTATATTACAAACATTTCCCTTAGGCTTTCCATGGCAAACACAAGATCCCTTTTTGTTTTGTGTATACCACTTAGACCATTATCCTAAAGGAAATGGAGAATTGGGGCCAGATCCCAAATTGCTAGAAGGTAGAAGCCTTGGCAATGACTTTACGATAAAAGATGGTTGGCGTATGTATCATGGTACGACAATACCAGGTTTTCCGTACCACCCGCATAGAGGGTTTGAAACTATTACCATAGTCAACAAAGGCTATTGTGATCATTCCGACTCTTTAGGTGCCGCTGGGCGTTTTGGAGAGGGCGATGTGCAATGGATGACCGCAGGCCGTGGGGTGCAACACTCCGAAATGTTTCCTTTACTGAATAACGATAAAGAAAATCCATTAGAGTTATTTCAAATCTGGTTGAATCTACCTAAAGCCGATAAGTTTGTAGACCCGCATTTTAAAATGTTATGGCATGAAGATATTCCCGTTATCAAAGAAACCAATGCCACTGTAAAAGTGATAGCCGGTAATTACAGGGGAAACCAAGCCAATGACCCTGCCCCCAACTCTTGGGCAGCAAACAATGAAAATGAAGTTGCGGTCTGGAACATTCATATCGATCCCAAGACCGATTTTATCTTACCCAAAGCAAGCACTGAGGTTTCTAGAACACTCTATTTTTATGAAGGCGATGAAATTGAAATAGAGGGCAAAAAGATAAAACCGAATTTTGGTGTGGTTTTAGATGGCGCACAAGAAACTACCATACAGGTGGGCCAAAAGCAAGCGCACTTTTTAATCTTACAGGGCAAACCTATTGGCGAACCAGTTGCAAAATACGGTCCTTTTGTCATGAACACCGAAGCTGAAATACAGCAAGCCATGGACGAATACCGCACAACACAATTTGGTGGCTGGCCTTGGCCCTACCCCGATAATGTGCATGAGAAAGAAAAAGGACGGTTTGCGAAATACCCAGGTGGAGAGTTGGTAGAAAAATATTAGTTTGACATATACATTTGGGATAACATTTTCGAAAGTATTTCAATATGTCATACAACATACATGATTCTTTTAAGTGATTAGCATATATCTGCTAACTTGAACTATTTCACGAACCATGTGGTGTGAGCATGAAGACTAATTCACATAATATCGTTAAAAGTATTTTGCTATATTTCCTCAGAATTAATTACCAATGCCAAAACACTAACGCTGTTTACACAGCCGTTATACATAGCGCAACATTATATCAGTCATGAAAAAAGAACGCTACAATCTCCGTAAGATAGTTTCATGTAAAATGCATATAGATAATGGTGTAAGTCACATCATGTTATATGGTTTGGCGACCGCTAGCTTAATTTTTGGATTGAGATGGTTGCAATGGAATTTTATAATTAGGGAAAACGCAATCGATATTTATATTGGATTGATTGCCCTTATGTTCACCTTGTTGGGTGCCTGGATAGCTTCGCAATTAATAAAACCAAAAACACAAGCTGTTTTAGTAGACAAACAAAATATGATTCAGGAAGCCAACGAATTTAAATTAAATGAGGCTGGCTTAAAAAGGTTGAATTTAACAAACAGAGAATACCAAATTTTAAAGCTGATAGCTCAAGGGCATAGCAATTCTGAGATTGCGGACGAATTGTTTCTTTCACTTAGCACAATAAAAACCCATGTTTCTAACCTTTATGCCAAAATGAACGTAAAAAGTAGGTTTAGGGCAATTGCGGTTGCCAAAGAAATTAAAATCGTCGAGTGAGGGAACTAGACTTTGGTATAAAAGTGCTGAAGCTCAACAATTGGTACCAAAGTATGAAGTAAGTTATTGTTTAAAATAATAGTTTCGAAGCAAACTCTAAATCCAACAATTATGAAAAAAATCATTCTAATTTTCGGAGCAGTAATAGGCATATTATTAAGTGTCAATGCGATTATCCATATGAATATGATGATTTCAAATCCTGATTATAAAGGAAACGATATAGTAGGGTATGCCACATTGGTCATTATGTTTTCTTTAATTTATTTTGGAGTACGCAATTACAGAAACAATTATCTTGATGGAAAAATCGGGTTTTCTAAAGCATTTAAAACAGGAGCACTCATTTGTTTTGTTGCCTCTACCTTTTATGTTGTGGTTGGTCTATTGTATTATTATTTTTTTGCACCCGATTTTATTGATGTTTATGCGGACTATTTAATAAAAAATGCTGCTCCTGATGAGGTTGAAGCTACAACCGCTCAAATGGCAAACTTTAAGGAAATGTACAAGAACCCTTTGTTCGCTATTTTAATTACCTACATGGAAGTTTTTCCCATAGGAATGATAGTTGCTTTATTTAGTGCCTTTATAGTCAAAAAAAAGTAACGAGATCATCTTCGTGCTCTACCAGATTGACGTATCTGTAGGATAATACAAAATACTATAACTATCCGTCCACTAGTGCGAACTACTTTGGCGAACAATATCATGTAAGGGTACGGAGGTCCAATTCCCTTACCATCGTTAAAAGTATTTTGCTATATTTCTTTAAGATTAACATCTAAGACTACAACTCGTGAAATGTTTTCGCAGCCTAGTATAAAGCGAGATGTTTTCGACAAATTAATTTAAATTAAAATGAAAGTAACAGCCGAAAAAAATGAACAAGTTGCCAACATGGTATTTGCATCCATCTACCCTCATTACCTAAAGAGGATAGAGAAAAATGGAAGAACAAAAGAAGAACTTGACCAAGTAATTCAATGGTTTACTGGTTTTGATCAAAATGCTTTACAAGAACTTATTGATCAAAAAGCAAGCTTCAGAACATTTTTTCAAAAGGCCAAAATACATTCAAACGCTCACTTGATCAAAGGGGTTGTCTGCGGTTATCGAATTGAAGAAATAGAAAATGAATTTTTAGTTTATAAACAATGTAGACGTATGGAAAAGCTGATTGGTGAATTGGCAAAAGGTCGTAAAATGGAAAAAATTCTTCGAACAGAAAAATAATAATAGGTCTGTTATAAGTCAAAACCAAAGTTTGTAAATACCGACCTTAGGCAACCATTTTGCTAATTAAACCCTATCTATCTTAGCTCCAATAGCGCGGAGCCTCTCATCAATATTCTCATAGCCGCGGTCTATTTGCTCGATATTATGAATGGTAGACGTTCCTTTGGCAGACAGTGCCGCAATCAATAAAGAAACCCCGGCCCTGATATCTGGTGAGGTCATGGTAGTTGCTTTTAAAGTGGACTTAAAATTGTGACCGATAATAGTCGCCCTATGCGGGTCGCATAAAATGATTTTGGCACCCATATCCAACAATTTATCAACAAAGAACAAACGGCTTTCGAACATTTTTTGATGGATGACCACTTCTCCCTTTGCCTGTATGGCAACTACTAATAAAATACTCAACAAATCTGGCGTTAGACCCGGCCAAGGCGCATCTGCAATAGTCAAAATAGAGCCGTCTATGTAATTCTGGACTTCATACCCGTCTTTATGGGCCGGAATATAAATATCATCATCACGTCGTTCTAATTGAATACCCAATTTCTGAAAAGCATTAGGTATCTGCCCGAGATCATCCCAACTTACATTTTTAATGGTAAGCTCGCTTTTTGTCATAGCGGCAAGTCCGATCCAACTTCCAATTTCAATCATGTCCGGAAGCATCGAGTGGTCTGTACCTCCTAAACGGTCTACGCCTTCAATATTCAAAAGATTAGAACCTATACCGGTGATTTTGGCTCCCATACGCACCAACATCTTACATAGTTGTTGCAGATAGGGCTCACAGGCAGCATTATAAATGGTAGTAGTACCTTCTGCTAAAACAGCGGCCATTACAATATTTGCGGTACCCGTTACAGAAGCTTCATCTAAAAGCATGTAGGTGCCTTTAAGTTTCTTTGCCTCTACTCCGTAAAAATATTCTTCTTTATTATATCTGAATTTTGCACCTAGTTTGATAAAACCCTCGAAATGGGTGTCTAATCTTCGGCGTCCTATTTTATCACCACCTGGTTTAGGAATATATCCTTTTCCGAATCTCCCCAAAAGAGGGCCTACAAGCATAATTGAACCTCTTAGACCGCGACCATCTTGCTTAAACTGATCAGACTGTAGGTAATCTAGATTAATATCATCTGATTTAAAGGTATACGAACCTTTGCCTTTCTTCTGAATTTTTACACCTAAGTCTTCTAAAAGCGCAATTAGTTTGTTGACATCTACGATATCAGGAATATTATGTATAGTTACTTTTTCATCAGTAAGTAAAACCGCGCAAAGTATTTGAAGTGCCTCGTTTTTTGCGCCTTGAGGGGTAATTTCACCTTTAAGTTGGTGCCCCCCTTCTATTCTAAATGTCCCCATTTACTTGATTGAATGCTAATAATTAGTACCGCTTTTTATTACGGTTGTTATTGTTTCTTGAGTTCTTTTTGCTGTTGTTATAGCTTCTATTGGATTTTTGAACTCTATTCTTAAGAAATTGGTTGCTCTCGGTAAGACTTTCACCACTTGGAGCCAAATCGATCTCACCATTACTAAGCTCTTTTAAATGGGCAAAAATAGCTGCATCATCAACTGTATCCTTATTCCAGTTTAAATAACACTTTTTCATATGATTAGCGATAGCGTACTCTAAACCATCTCTTAAGTCGCCTTTTTCCCAACTTACGGCAACATCGACCATACGTTTTATATTATTGCCATAAAACCTGTATTTTGGATGGTTTTGTGGATACTCTAAAGGCTCAGGACGTTGTCTTAAAACCTCTTTTGATGTAATGGGAAATGGAGAATCGACATCCAATTTAAAATCTGACATAATAAACAACTGGTCCCAAAGTTTGTGTTGAAAATCTGGCACGTCACGTAAATGAGGCTGTAAATTACCCATAACGCTTATAATAGCTTGAGCTACTTTATTTCGTTCTTCTTTATCTTCAATGGAAACCGCATGGTCTACCATTTTTTGAAAGTGTCGCCCATACTCAGGAATAATTAATTGAGGGCGCTCGGTATTGTATTCTAAATTTTCTACTAAATTCAAACTGGAAAGTTTATGATTATTACTAACAGGAAGTCTCCGTTATATCGCGCAAATTAAGAAATTTATTGCATTTATAGTGGATTTAGAGTGAAATTACGCCTTCCACTTTTGATACTTCTTTGTATTTCTCTATTACCGCATCCGGATTTTCTAAGGTAACGGTAATAGAAACACTGGTATAAGTACCTTTTTTAGATTGTTTAGACTCAATTACTGCGCCTATATTATCAAAGATACTTGTTATACGTTCTATCTTATTGGTATCGGTGGGGACAATAAACTTATAAAGGTATTTAGATGGCCAAGAACTATTTTCTAAAAGTTGTTCTTTAAGTCTATCGTAAAACTCTTGTGATTTCTCCGCGTCCATTCTTTTTTTTACAAATATAATCCGTTAAGTTTCTATTTTTTTCCCTTAAAGCGATTTCATTACTTTGTAACCTAAATACTTTTTTTTGAGCATTAAGAAAATAGTGGTTACCGGTGCCCCTGGAACGGGTAAAACAGTCGTAATAAACGGCCTCGAGGCTCAAGGTTATCACTGTTTTCATGAAATTATCAGAAGTATGACCGCCAAAGCCAAACTTGATGGAACAAAGAAAACTCCCGTATCAAACCCCTTGGCTTTTGTAGACGACCCTCTTAAATTTAATCAACTCTTATTGCAAGGTCGCTTAAGCCATTTCAAAGAGGCCCAAGATTTAGATACAGAGGTTAGTTTTTTTGACCGAGGTATGCCAGATGTCTTGGCCTACATGGACTATTTTGAACAGTCGTATGGGCAAGATTTTATAAATACCTGTGAAAACCATAAATATGATGCCGTTTTTATAATGCCCCCTTGGAAAGAAATCTATGTTTCCGATAATGAGCGTCTAGAAACTTTTGACGAGGCTGAAAAATTGCATAAAAACTTAATGAATACCTATAAAGCTTTTGGATACTACCCTATTTCTGTTCCAAAAACTTCAGTTTCTCAACGTATTTCCTTTATCTTAAATGAACTAAAACGCATTTAGTGCAAGAAGGGCTACAAACTATTCTTAAAAAATATTGGGGGTTTGACTCCTTCAAAGGTTCTCAAGAAAGTGTAATTACCACAATTCTTGATAAAAAAGACGTACTCGCCTTAATGCCAACTGGGGGCGGAAAGTCTGTTTGTTATCAGCTACCAGCTATGCATTTAGAAGGTATCTGTATCGTTATCTCGCCACTGGTCGCTTTAATTCAAAATCAAGTTGATAGCCTAAAAGAAAAAGGTATAAAAGCCATTGCACTTACCGGAGGAATTTCTTTTGATGAACTAAACGATTTATTGGATAATTGTATTTACGGCAACTATAAATTTTTATACTTATCCCCAGAAAGACTTCAGCAATCATTAATACAAGACCGTATTCAACAAATGAACGTGAGCCTTATTGCAATTGATGAGGCCCATTGTATTTCGCAATGGGGTCATGATTTTAGACCGGCTTACCTAAAATGTGCTTTATTAAAGACTTTAGCGCCAAGGAAACCAATCGTAGCATTAACAGCAACTGCCACTACAAAAGTGAGCGCAGATATTATTCAAAATTTAGAACTAGAGAACCCCTTGATTACAAAGGATTCTTTTGAAAGAAAGAACCTTTCTTTTGAGGTAAAGATTTTTGAAGACAAACGCTATCAATTAGTTAGTCTTTTAAAGCCCTTAGGCCAAAGTGGCATCGTTTATGTGCGAACACGAAAAATGACCGTACAGATATCAGAGTTACTTCAAAATAAAAATATCAGTGCTACTTTTTTTCACGGTGGTTTATCAAAAACGGAGAAAAAGAAAAAACTTACGGAGTGGCTAAATGGTAAAACAAAAGTTATGGTGGCCACAAACGCCTTTGGCATGGGTATCGATAATCCGAAGGTTAGAATTGTAATTCATTACCAACTACCCGATAGTATTGAAAACTATTTTCAAGAAGCCGGTAGGGCCGGTAGAGATGGTAAACCTGCGAAAGCTATTATTCTCAGTAATTTAGAAGATAAAAAATGGGCAAAACAACAATTTGTTCAGTCCTTACCAGATGTCACATTTGTTAAGTTACTGTATAAACGTTTAAACAGTCATTTTCAGATTGCTTATGGAGAAGGAAGCGGCGAGACTTTCAGCTTAAACTTCAATTCTTTTTGTAGTAAATACGAATTGAATCAGCTACTTACCTACAACGGTCTTAGAGTTTTAGATCAAAATTCGGTGTTGAGCCTTTCTGAGAACTTTCAGCAAAAGACCACCTTACAGTTTACAACTAAAAAAGAGGCTCTTTTTGATTATTTACAAAGGCATTCTGATATTGCACCTATCATACAGTCCATAATAAGAACATATGGTGGTCTATTTGATTTTGAAACAAAAATCAATCCTTTCCTTATTGCCAAGAAAACCAATGTTCAGCAAGAAAAGGTTATGCAAGTATTGGAGAAATTGGAAAAGGATAACCTGGTTACCTACACAAGGACAAAAAACGATTTGGAACTTTCTTTTTCGGTACCAAGGGAAGACGATAAAACAATCAATGTATTTGCCAAAACCATAAAACTACTAAACGATACCAAAACCGAAAACCTCAATCAAATGTTGCACTACATTGAAAATAAAACAACCTGTAGAAGCACATTCTTATTAAACTACTTTGGCCAGCAAACAACTAACGCCTGTGGAAAATGTGATATTTGCAAAAAGAATAGCACTTCAAAAAGTATGGATTCGGTATTAAAGTCTGAAGTGTTAACACTCTTAAGCGCTCAAAAATTAAGCTCTAGAGCAATCATAGTAGAGTTAAATACTGAGGAAAGTCTAGTGTTGCAAACCATACAAGAATTATTGGAAGACGAATTGATACGAATAAACCATAAGAATGAATATGAAAGAATATAAGGAAAAGAGAAATCTACGGATTGTTTTTATGGGGACACCAGATTTTGCCGTAGCAGGTTTAAACAAACTTGTAGCCGCAGGTTACCAGGTGGTCGGTGTAATTACCGCTCCGGATAGGCCTGCAGGTAGAGGGAGAAAATTAAAGCAATCGGCTGTTAAAGAATATGCAGTTTCTAAAGCAATTAAGGTATTACAACCTACTAATCTAAAGAATGAAGCCTTTTTAGAGGAATTAAAATCCTTAAATGCCAACCTTCAAGTAGTAGTTGCCTTTCGAATGCTGCCAAAAGTGGTTTGGCAAATGCCTGAATATGGCACTTTTAACCTTCATGCCTCATTATTACCACAATACCGAGGTGCCGCACCCATAAATTGGGCTATTATCAATGGAGAAACCACAACAGGGGTCACTACATTCTTTATTGATGAAAAGATAGATACCGGGGAAATAATTTTGCAAGAAAGCATGGAAATCGACCCTACCGAATCCGCCGGTGAGCTTCACGATAAGTTGATGGTTCTTGGGGCTTCCCTAATATTAAAGACGGTAAATAAAATAGAGCGAAACGAAATAGCACTTGACAAACAGCCGGATTCTAAAGATTTGAAAACCGCGCATAAAATACATAGAGATACTTGCGAAATAGACTGGTCAAAATCTTCAATTGAAATTTTCAATCATATAAGAGGTCTTAGCCCTTACCCCACTGCATGGACTACCTTATATAATGAAGAAGAAGAATTGCAACTAAAGGTCTTTAAAACAGAATTAGAGAAAGAAGACCATAACTACACCCCTGGTAAAATATTTGCCACTAAAAAGACCTTAAAGGTTGCTGCCAAAGAAGGGTATTTAAATCTATTGGAAATTCAACTACCTGGAAAGCGAAAAATGAAAACGCACGAGGTACTAAATGGCCTTCAACTATCAAAAAATGCATATGTCGGCTAAAGCCCTACTACCACTAGGCTAAGGAAATTTGTAGAAAAACCTCACATTTATCAACAAACACCCCTAGTTATTAACAAAAACGCCATTTTCCCCTGATTTCACTTGCTTCCAATACAAATCCGTATAAATTTGTTTCAGCATTAAAGTTATTTTAACAACAATTAATTTAATTCAATTATGAACAAAACAGAATTAATCGATGCAATGGCAGCTGATGCTGGCATCACAAAAGCAGCAGCCAAAAAGGCATTGGAATCTTTCTTAGGAAACGTTGAAGGATCTCTTAAAAAAGGTGGTAGAGTTTCTTTAGTAGGTTTCGGATCTTGGTCTGTTTCTAGAAGAAATGCAAGAGAAGGTAGAAATCCACAAACTGGACAGACTATCAAAATTGCAGCTAAAAATGTTGTAAAGTTTAAAGCAGGAGCTGAGTTGGCAAAAGCTGTAAACTAAATCTATATTTTAAGATACTTTGAAAGCGCTTCTATAATAGAAGCGCTTTTATTGTTTTAGCCCTTTTTTGAAAATATAAATTAAAATACTACATTTAAGAAGCTAATGATTTTTAATAGTGAGCCCGAAACCTAAAAAAGGAAAACTTCTAATTGCCGAACCATCCATAACAGGTGATGTCTCTTTCAATCGCTCTGTGGTGCTTTTGGCCGAACATAACGACGAAGGTTCTGTAGGTTTTATTTTAAATAAACCTTTGGAATATGACATTAGTGATCTTATCAAAGAGATTACGATTCCTTTTAAAGTTTTTAATGGTGGCCCGGTTGAACAAGACAATCTTTATTTCATACACAAAGTGCCCGAATTAATCGAAGGGAGTATCGAAATTTCAGATGGTATCTATTGGGGTGGGAATTTTGAAAAAACCATTCAGCTTATAAACGACCGAATAATCACTGAAAACGATATTCGTTTTTTTCTGGGCTATTCTGGTTGGGACTCTTTGCAACTTGATCAAGAACTTTCTTCTAATTCTTGGGTAGTGGTTAAAAATGAGTATGAAAGTAATATCATACAAAAATCGGCCAGCGCATTCTGGAAAGAGAAAATGGTCGAATTAGGAGGTGATTACCTGATATGGTCCAATGCGCCTGAAAACCCTACTTTAAACTAGCTTAAACGCGCCAAGGCATTTAACCTGCCCAACAAACTTCTTGCTACTGTAGTTTCGAATTGCTTTTTACGGTACTTTGTAATTGGTTGTATGCCTATAATGGTATTGGTAATAAAAAGCTCATCTGCTTTTTGTAGCTCAAAAGGAGAAATTGAAACCTCTTCTAAATCAAAATCATCCCATTTCGAAATAATTTCAGTTAGTTTTTTTCGTAAGATTCCATCTAAACAGCCATCTTTTAAAGGAGGGGTTTTTATTTTCTTCCCTGAAACCAAAAAAACATTGCCGTTAATAGCTTCAACAACTTGCTTGGCTCCATTTAGCAATAAACAGTTTTGATAACCATTCTCTTTAGCATAAACACTAGAAACGGTATGTATTAACTTGTTTGTACTCTTTAGGTTTGAAAGCATATCGGCATTTACATAAAAGTCTTTATACAATTCAACTTCATACGAAGTATCGTCAATGGTGTAAAAAGGTACTTCTAATTCTTCTACCTCTAATACAAAAGAGCATTCATTGGTTTTCGGCGTATACCTGCCTCCATCATTTCTAAATACCGATAATCTGCCTCTTGCCGTTGAACCTAAAAGCGTATTTACCTCCAAAGTCTTTATAAATTCCGCTTCTAAAAACTCCATGGTGAACTCCATCGGAATTTCCATGCGAAGAATTCGCATACTTGACATTAATCTAAAATAATGGTCCTCCCAAAAAAGCAACTTTCCATTACTAATACGCACTGTTTCAAAAAGAGCATCGCCGTACTTAAAACCGCGGTTTTCGTGATTTAAGAACTTCTCTTTAGAAGAAATAAGGTTTCCATTAAAATTGACCATAAAAAAAGCCTTGAAAAAATCAAGGCCAAAGATACATTATCAAAAGTAGATTTTATTACTTAGACCCAAGTACATGTTTTAGGTCCGCAATTTGATTTTCCCAAAGCATTTTAGCTTCGTCTTTCTCATCTTCTTCGGCAAAGTCAGAGATAAAAAGTGAAACATCTTTGGTTATTTCATCCACAATTATTCTCATTTCAAAAAAGCTGTCATCATCATTTTCTTCCCAAGCAAACTTTACGAACTCATCGCTCTTCTTTTTCAATAGTTTTGCTACTTCCTCTGTTCCATCCCAAATAAATGTAAAAAGTTCTCCCCTAGAATTTACATTATCTGCAAACCACTCAGAAAGACCTGATGGAGTTGAAATATATTGGTAAAGCATTTGAGGTGAAGACTGAATCACAAACTCAATTTCAAATTTTACTTTATCACCCATGCTGTTTATTTATTTTCTTTAGATTGATTTATATGTGTGGTAATATAGAAAAATAAATTTCAAAATAATAAATTAATTCTGAATTTTGATTGCGCCAAAAATTACGTTTATATTTGCAGCCGCTAAAAAGCAATACGGCGAGGTAGCTCAGCTGGTTAGAGCGTCGGATTCATAACCCGGAGGCCGAGGGTTCAAGTCCCTCTCTCGCTACTTATAATCCTTTGAAATTGAATGATTTTACATTCAGTTTCATGGGATTTTTTTTGAAACATGCCGCAAACGGCAGCGTATGCGGTTACTGATTTCAGTACTCAAATATTTGTTATACAGAACCTTACGACGTAAAGGTTGTCAGGTTTCTAATTACAAATTAGACCTAATTATCTTGCTTATGTCCATCCATATAACGGCAGTATAATAAAAATAACCAGCAGAGCGTTTTGGGCAAATCTTGAAATAATATCAGTTAAAGACTACCAACAACGCTTTTAAACTGAAGTGTAACGTATAATTTACACAATCGAAAAAATTCTATAGGTATACTTAGTCTCTAAAAATAAAAGATACGTTCACTACAACTCAACCAAAAAGCTATAGAAATTTGACTCATGTTGAATATCTATTTTTTTTCTTATCCTATAGCGCGCTGTCTCTACTCCACGGATTGAAATATTCATCAGTGGAGCAATTTCCTTGTTTGATAAGTTCATTTTAACAAAAGCGCAGAGCCTTAATTCTCTTTTAGTCAATTTTGGATTACGCTCTAATAATTTTTCAAAAAAATGCTGGTTCACCTTCTCAAAATTAACGTCGTACACTTTTAGATATTCTTCGCCAATCTTGTGTTGGTGCAGCTTCTGGAAAATAGTCCTCACTTTTTGCCTTGCAGTAGGTTTGCTAATTAAATTTTTTAGCTCTTTTAAATCGTCTTGTATCTCGTTAAACACATGTTTTTTATCTATTAGCTGCCTCGTATAATTGGTTAATTCCTTACTTTTTGATAAAAGACTTTCTTCTAATAAAGATTTGTCTTGTTTTAGCTTTAGTTCCTGTATTTCAAGTTGTAGAAGTCTTTCCGATTTTTTTGCAGCAATCAGTGTTTTTCTTTTTTCAACCGTAATAATATTTTTGATAAACTTTAATACACTCCACAATAGCAGTAGGATAAGCAGGGCATAGAAGGTGTAGGCTAAATTGGTTTCGTACCATTTAGGTATTATAGTGAAACTATAGGTTGTTTTATTTGCCTCACGACCATAAACATCCATACTTTTTACCTCAAAATCGTAGGATCCTGGTTTAAGATGTGTGTATTCTTTATAAGGAGTTTCGCTCCACTCGGACCAGCTTTCGTCCAATTCCGGTAGCTTGTAACTATAAAGTATATCAGATGCGGGTGCAAGGTTGGGGGATGCAAACTCAAAGCGTATAATGTTGGTAGTTGTGGGTATTTTTGGGTTAGCCGAAGATAGTTCAAGATTATAAAACTCTTTGGAGAGGTCTCCTTTTAGCATTACGCGAGCAATTGAAGTAGTGGCGATAATGGGGTCCGATTGTTTAAGATTATACATTTTTAGCCCCGTCCTGTTACCAATCATAACCTGATCATTCCCTAAAGGCCGAACATACTCTAGCCCCCTATTTAAAGTGCCTTTTATATCCAAAAAGAACTTTTTCACGACCTTTTTTTCCTTTTCCGATGTTTTAAAAAAACCGATTTCATCATCAAGTACCACCCAAGTTGTATCTCGGTATTCAATTATTTTTCTTGTGTTAATCGTAGGATCTAAAAATTTGTTGAGTGGAGTAAATGTTTCGAACTGTTTTTTCAACTTATCATAGGTGTAAATTCCTGTATTGGTTGTAAACAAGGTTCGGGTATTCCATTTGTGTACATTAATATTAAATGGGGTTTGTAATCCGTTGTTATCGGTAAAATGATCGATGGCCACCACACGACTGTATACATCGTCAAATCTTAATTTATAAACTCCTTTATAACCATGGCATACCCAAAACGTATTATCCTCTTCCGCAGCTAGTACATCTCTCGCAGATTCGTCAAAGCCACCAATCTTTCGCACTATCTTAAACTCGCTCGCCGACTTTTCCAACAGAAAGAAACCATTGTAGCTGCAAGCAAGAAACCAGTTTGTTTTATATGGTATAGGTATAACTTTCCAGAAACCTGCCTCTTTCCCAATTTGTACAACGCTATTTTCTTTTAATCGAAACAAGCCTTTATCATGGCTTACCAATATAGCATCGTCAAATTCTAGAAAGGACCAAGTCTGACCCAAGGGAGAATTCAATCGGTCAAAAGGCGACCAATACCCATCGTTAGTAAGAGCTGAACGATACACCCCTTTGTTGGTAGCTAGGTAAATTGAGTTATTTTTATAAACCAAATCGTATACGGACGCCCCATTAAAAAGCGTGCTTGATATGGGATTATAGTTGATAAAATCAATTCCGTTATTCAGTAAAGCCCAAAGATTTTTTCCGTCAAGATATAATCCATGCACTGTTGCATCCTGTAAATTGGTTAGAGCTGCCGGAGCATCATATTGTTCGCCCTCGGAATTAAGTAAAATAATTTTGGAACCCACTGTTCCTAACACATAACTACCCTCTTTTTTTACGGCTGCCGAAATGGTTTCATTCGTGTTTTCAGGAAAGACTTCCACCCGTTTTTTAAGAATTTTTAATTTTGTATTTCCTCTGTAGATTACTCCTGAATTAATCACTATTTCGATTTCATCTTTTTTACCTGCAGGCAAAAAAGCCACTATTTCTAAATTTTTAAAGACAGCAGCATCAAAAACGCTAAATAACCTTCCTGTTTGCAATTCAAAAGTCATTACTCCAGAAAAACCGTCCTGAATATAATACCTACCATCAATAACTTCTGCATGTCCAAAGGTTCCCAAAGCAGGCACAAAGGTCGCGGAGGTCTCTGAAACGACTATCAGTCCCTCAAAAGTCTTAAATATGATATTTTTATCAATCTCATGTATCTGCCAAAAATTTCCCAGATTTTTATTCTCCATAGATAATGGAATATTCAATGATTTGAAGACTGAAGTCCCAAAAGCATCCTTTTCAATGGTTCCAAATTCGTTGAATCCACCAGCATATACCTTACCATTAGAAGCATAGTAGAGACTTCGTACAGCCGAACTGTTAGGAAGCACTACTTTTTCCCATCGCTCTCCATCATATAATAAAACACCATCGTTATTTCCAAAATAATAAACGCCCTCATTATCTCTGCACATTGTCCAAAACTGGGAATCTCCTTTAAACTCTGACTGTGTAAAATGCGTTATTTCTGGGAAATTAGAAACCATTGGAAGGTTCGACATTCCGTTCTGCGCTATAATCTGGAAACAACATAGTGTGTAAAAGATTCCAAAAAAAATATTAACAAACAGCCTTTTTTTCATCATTTATAGATATAAGCAACAATATTTAAAATATTAAGTAATTGATATACAATTATATAAAAAAATAAACGTAGTTAAAGCGTATTTTTTCAATTTAGAGAAGTATTTAAAGAGTATGCAATTTTTACCCTTACTTTTTATCATATTCTATTTTTGGGCCAATAATAATTATCCTTTTTCTCAAAAACTAACAAATTTTAACATGTTAAGAAAGAATACTAATAATTTTTGGATTTGTTTAATCCTATTACTCGCAATCGGTAATGGTTTGCAGGCCCAAAATAAATCAATTTCTGGCATTGTGCTAGATGAAAATAGTTCCCCATTACCTGGCACCACGGTTAGGGTAAAAAACACAGTAAGAGGAACTACAACCGATTTTGATGGCAAATTTGAAATACAAGCATCACCACAGGAAATTTTAGTGATCTCGTACATAGGGTTTGAAAGCTTCGAAGTTGTTGTAGGTAACCAAAGTACTTTAGAAATATCGTTAAGGCCCAATGTAAATTATCTCAATGAAGTTGTAATCGTGGGTTATGGCCAAAGTTCAAAGAGGGCTCTTACCAATGCCGTTTCCGTGGTTAAAGGAAGTAAAATTGTAGAGGATAAACCCTTTACCAACATTGAATCTGCCTTACAAGGCAAGGTATCTGGTATCCAAGTTATAAATCCATCCGGTAGTCCTGGACAAAGCGCTTCCATTCGTATTAGAGGTGCCATTTCCCTACTAGGTAATTCTGATCCCTTATTTGTTGTTGATGGTATACAAGCGTCCAATACAGAAGGGTTGAATCCTAGAGATGTTGAATCGGTAACCATCTTAAAGGATGCCTCAGCTACTGCGATTTATGGGGCACAAGCAGCCAACGGGGTAGTTCTTATTACCACAAAAAGGGGTGAGAAAGGAAAATCTAAAATTGAGTTTTCATCGTTTATTGGACAAAACGAAATTATTAATACGTTGGATGTGCTTAATGCTGCACAATATATTAACAACGTAAACACGTCAAGAATTAATGCCGGATTAGGTCCAATCACTGATCCGAATAATTTTGAGTTCAACTCCGATTTTCAAGCCGAATTATATGCACCTGCAACCACTCAAAACTATCAGTTGGCATTTTCCGGTGGTGATGAAAAAGGACAGTATTACATTTCTGCAGGTCTTCAGGACGAGGAGGGAACCATTGAAACAACTGATTTTAAGCGCTATTCCTTACGATTCAACCAGGATCAGGAGGTTATAAAGAATTTTAAAGTAAGTACGAGTGTAGGACTTTCACGTACAAACTTTAATGTAATAAACGATAACCAACGGGTTAACCAAGGAGGTGTTGTGTTATCGGCATTACAAACCCCACCCAATGTAGGAGTTATTGATGCCGATGGTAATTTTCCTTCAAATCCATTTCAACCAGGTTTTGACAATCCTATAGCTTTGGTTCGCGGGGAGGAACGAGAATTTGTTACATCAAAGGTCCTGGCCAATTTAAATGCTGAGTACAAGTTGCCTTTTGGGTTAACGGCAAAAAGCATGTTCAGTGTAGATTATTCGCAATCAAAGTTCAACCGATTTGTAGACCCTTTTAGCACCTCAAATGGTAGGGCCAATAATGGTCAAGCTGAAACGGCAACCTTTCAAAACACCATTTTACTTTGGGAAAACCTTTTGTCCTATGGTTTTAAACCTTTGAACAACGATAAGCTTTCCGTAGACCTTCTACTAGGAACTTCCTATCAACAAAGAAGAGACGACAACACTCGTATCTTGGGGAACAACTTTTTAAACGGTTCCATACGCACTATAAATCCTGCTACAGAGATTCTTGCAACTGAGGAATCTATCTTTGACAATATAAATAACTCGGTGTTTTTTAGAACAAAGTTGTCATACCTTAACCGGTATTTCCTAGAATCAACTGTTAGAAGAGACGGTTCCTCTCGTTTTGGACCTGACAATCGCTTTGCTATTTTCCCATCGGTTTCGGGCTCTTGGGTGGCATCAGAGGAGAATTTTCTAAAAAATATCGATTGGCTGTCCAATTTAAAATTTAGATATGGTTATGGATTTACAGGAAATCAAAATTTTGGAAACAACAGATTTCTAGCCCTATTTAGTCCCAATGCCAACTATATCGTAAACGGAGAGATACGCACAGGGGTATTTCCATCCCAGGTCGCCAATGGAGCACTCAGGTGGGAAACCACGGAACAGCACAACGTTGGTGTTGACCTGGGTTTTTTTAGAAATAGGTTGAATATCATTTTTGAAACCTACAGAAAAAACACTTCGGATTTATTGTTGGACAACCCTTTACCCATTACTACAGGGTTTGATAATGCCACCCAAAACATTGGCTCAATCAATAACAGGGGATTAGAATTGGCTATGAACGCCGTTTTAGTATCCAACGATAATTTTTCTTGGGATTTGAGTGCAAATTATACTAGAAATAGGAATGAAGTAACCAATATAGACGGTCAAATTATTACATCAGGTAATGTCATTGACCAAGGAGAAGTAACCCGTATTGAAGAGGGGCAGCCTATTGGTAATTTCTTTGGCTTTGTTTCAGAAGGTGTAGACCCGAATACTGGCGATATTGTGTTTAGGGATTTGAACGGTGATGGAATCATCGACGATAACAATGATAGGACGATAATTGGCAACGCATTGCCAGATTTTGAGTGGGGAGCTACAACTACCCTGAATTATAAGGGTCTAGAACTAATTGTTTTCTTCCAAGGCGTACATGGACAAGAATTGTATAACGCAACTCGTGCAGAATTAGAGAATCAATCTGGCTTTACGAATCAGAGTATAAGCGTTCTCAACGCTTGGACACCCACTAATACGAATACAGATATTCCAAGGGCAGTTTTTGGCGATCCCAGTGGTAATAACAGGGCGTCTTCACGATGGTTGGAAGATGGGTCCTTTATTAAACTAAGAGAACTTTCCTTAGGTTATAATCTACCAAAAAGTTGGGTAAATAAAATAGGGGCTTCTAACCTAAAACTATTTGTACAGGGTAGAAATATGTTGACTTTCACAGATTATACCGGGTATGATCCAGAAGTAAGTAGGGATGGCTCCAACGTGCTATCTGGCGGTATAGATTTTGGAACTTTTCCACAAGTAAGAACGTTCATAGGAGGATTAAACATAACATTTTAATACATAACAAATGAGAATTAGGATATATACAGTTTTGCTTGGCCTTGTATGGATTGCAAGCTCCTGTTCAAAGGAATCACTAGAAGTGCCCATAAGAAACAATATTGGTACAGCTAACTTTTTTCAGACGCAAGAAGATGCCGAAGCTTCTGTAATTGGCGCTTACGATTTGCTACAGGCAGATAGTTATTTTGGTTTCGATTATTATGTGTTTGGCGATGTCCGCGCCGATAATAGTTTTGCCGGCGGTGACAACCCTAACAACTTTGCAATCGATAATTTTACCTTACGACCTACAAACGATGTGACCACTCGTTTTTTTAGGCAAGTTTATAGAGCCATTGGTAGGGCCAATTCTGCGATTGATGGTATTTCACAAATGGACAAAGAGGTATTTGATGGTAGTAGAAAAGATGCTTTATTAGGGGAGGCTCTTTTTCTTAGGGCTTTACACTATTACAATCTTGTCCAGTTTTATGGTGGGGTACCTTTAGTTACTGCAGCTACCACAACTTTGGCCCCAGACGAGATTCGCATACCTAGAAATTCAGAAACCGAGGTATATCAGCAAATAGTTAGAGATCTTCAACAAGCCGTTACTTTTTTGGATGGAGAAAATAGGGATGCTGACAGTCAAGGAAGAGCTAATGCCGGATCGGCAGAAGCCTTACTTGCGAAGGTGAGATTAATCCAAGGCGATTATAATGCCGTATTGGCCCTCACCGAAAGTACTATGAGCCGTGGCTTCTCTTTAGTTACGAATTTTGATGATCTTTTTAATCAGCAAAATGACAATAATAGTGAGGTGTTGTTCGCCATCCAATATGCAGGTGAACAGGAAGGAAATGTTTTTCCAGAATTGATATTGCCAACACCAGAGGCTTCCTTCGATTTCTTAAAATTCAATACGCCTACCCCTAGCAGTAATAGCGCATTTGAGACCAATGATATTAGGTTGGCATCTTCCATTGTGGAAAGAAATGGTACACTGTACGTTTTCAAATGGCGAAACGGTAATGCCTTTAATTCTGCAGATAACAGTGTTGTTTTGCGCTATGCAGACGTTTTACTAATGCGTGCCGAAGCCCTGAACCAAACAGGTAGATCGCAAGAGGCAATTACCTTATTAAATCAAATTCGTAATCGAGCAGGCTTACCCGATTATGCAGATTCTACAGAAACTACCGCCTTGGATAACGCCATTTTTAATGAAAGAAGGGTGGAATTTATGTTCGAGGGGCAGCGTTTTTCAGATTTAAAGCGCAAAGGATTTGCGAAGTTTAAAGAGGCTATTCAAGAAGCCAAAAACATCGATATACAAGAATTTCAACTGGTATTTCCCATTCCTCAGGGCGAAATAGATAGGAATGATGCCTTGAACCAAAACCCCGGTTACTAACCAAAACAAATAGAATGAAAAATAAATTGCTTCTCTTTTTGTTACTATTTGCGATCACTTTCATCATTGGCTGCAGCACTGACAAAGAAGAAACGCCTACCATCCCAACTGATGGAATGCCCGATACACCTCCACCAACAGATTCAAATGGTGTGGTGAGCGTCGTTATTACTAGCGGTGATGGCCGTACCACCCTTAACGAACTAAATACCAAGTTGTCTCTTACTAATGAAGTGAGTGGAGATGTAGTCATCAGCATAGATCAAAATTCCAAGCTACAAAGGATCGAAGGTTTTGGAGGAGCTCTTACAGGAAGTTCTGCCTTCCTTCTAAGAGATAATAGTCAGGCTTTGGATGCGTTGTTTAGAGATGATGGTATTCGTCTTAATTACACACGACTAACCGTAGGGGCTTCAGATTTTAATAGAAATGGCACGTATACCTATAACGATATCACCAGTGTTGAGGATATTACTCTTCAAGAATTTTCCATTGCAGAAGACTTCGAAGACGATAACCCTATAATACCTGTCGTGAAAAATATTTTAGCTATCAATGCCGATATGGGTTTAATGGCTTCGCCATGGACTGCACCGGCATGGATGAAAAACAATAGGTCTTTCAATGGAGGTAGTCTATTGCAACAGTATTATGGAGTGTATTCAGCATATCTGATAAAGTATCTTGAAGCTTATCGTGACGAAGGAATCCTAATAGACGCTATTACGGTTCAAAACGAGCCATTATATGAAGCCAATCAGTATCCGACAATGAAAATGACTGCTCTGGAACAGGCCACTTTTATCGGAGATCATTTTGGACCCTTATTAAGAGCTTCAAGTTTAGAAACTCAAATAATTGGCTACGATCATAATTTTCGTGAGCCAGCAGATCCAGATTTTCCTTTAACACTCATGTCTGATCCTGAGGCGTCATCATTTACCAATGGCATAGCATTTCATGCATACGACGGAAATCCTAGTGCTATAGACATTTTTAGAAACCAGTTTCCCAATGTCGATATCTATTTTACCGAGCAATCGGGAATTCAGAATTCCGGAACCACCTTCGGTGGTGAGATCGATTATTTTTTAAAAAATGTATTCGTCGGCACTTTACGCAGAGGAGCAAAAACGGTGTTATTATGGAATCTAGCTCTAGATCAAAATGGTGGGCCTATAAATGGGGGTTGTACTGTCTGCAGGGGAATCTTAACTGTTAATGGCGATGGAACCTTTACCAAAAATGTCGATTACTACATCCTGGGACATTTTTCTAAATATGTAGATACAGGAGCAAGGGTACTTGCCACTAATCCACTCACGGGAGTTCTTGAAAACGTAGCTTTTGAAAACCCGGATGGATCCAAGGTGCTGGTTGTTTACAACGGTTCTAACCAAAGTGCCGCCCAGAACCTTAACGTTACTATTGGCAATGCCAATTTTCAATATGCAGTGCCTCAGGGGGCATTGGTAACTTTTAAATGGAATTAATAAATAAAATTTTGACTATGAAAAAGATGAAAAAATCAATTTTTTTGCTGTTGCAAATAACAATGAGTTTTCTATTATTGGTAAGTTGTGAAGAAAAAAGTAATGTTTCTGAAATAGAGAGTTTTGAACTTTCTCAGTTAAGTTTAATAGCGCCCCAAGATGATTTTTTGCTTGCGCTTGATAGTGACAATAGACAAGAAATCCTAAGATTTGAATGGGAGCCTTCTGTGGCTTCAAACGGTTTTTTGGTCACGTATTCCTTAATGATTGATTTACACGAGGCAAATTTTTCTGACCCTCTACTTACTTTAGTACCATCAAACAACGGTACGAGTACTTTTGCAGAGGTAACCTATGCAAGATTAGATCAAGCACTCTCAGATGCAGGTTTTTCACCAAGTGAAGAAGTTCGATTAAAATGGGGAGTGATGGCAACATCCATAGGGCAAACATCCTTAAGCAGTTTTGGGTTGAGCTTACAACGCTTTGATATTCAGGGGCCACCAACTGATTTGTTCATCGCTGGAACCGCTACGGAAGTAGGCCCAAATGTGGAAAATGCACTTGCCTTGAACCGTTTGTCCAATGCTGATGGGAGCCTATCCAATGTATTTGAAACCTTCACCTCCTTAGTTTCTGGAAATACGTATAATTTCTATTCGGCCCGCACTATTGCAGATGCAACAGTCTATACGGCCAACGGTGAGGCTATTGAACTTGGCAATACAGGTATTGTAGCCCCTGAATCTGGTGTTTATAGGGTAACGGTTAATTTTGATACGGAGAGTTTTAGTCTTTTAAGGATAAATAGTGTTGGAATCATAGGCAACGTAATCAACCCTGCTTGGTCAGAAGAGAGACAACTTGAATATCAAGGTAACGGTGTGTATAAGTCTACTATTGAATTGGTAGATGGAGCACCAGACGACTCAAGTAAACGATTTGTTATTAGAGCTAACCAAGACTGGGGCCAGGCCTATAAAAACACGCCAGGTTCAAACAGTGCTATCGCTTTAGAAGCTACCTCGGGAGACTTCGGATTCAATGGTTTGGATGACGTTGCCGTTTCGCAATTAGGTTTTCAAGAGATTACAATAAGTTTTAATGGAGATGATGGATATGCTATTAATATTCAACCAGGTACCGACCCAGGAGATGATACTACATCTAGCTTAACGATACCGGAAACCTTATACATTGCTGGTAATGCAACTGAAAATGGTGCGGATCTGAGCACCGCTCAATTATTGCATAGACTACCACTGGCAAATGGACAAAACAGTAATATTTTTGAAATATATACAACATTGACCCAAAACGAGACCTACAATTTTTACAGCACAACCGGCGGTGATGCAATAACCTATGGACTTAACGGTACAGAGCTTGTGGAGGATTCCTCCACAATCATGGCAACGGACGAAACCGCGGTGTACAGGGTTACTGTTGATTTTGATGCAGCTACCGTTTCTACCTTTAGAATTAATACTTGGGCCATTATCGGCAATGTGGTTGAGCAAGCTTGGTCAGATGAGGCGGTAATGGACTATCAAGGCAATGGTGTTTGGCAACTTACTTTGGAGTTGGTAGATGCGGCACCTGATGACGCCACTAAACGTTTTATATTCAGGGCTAACGGTGATTGGGGCCTACTTAATAAAGAAATACCTGGTAGTAACGGCCAATTAGCTTTAGAGGGTACCGCTGGGGCATTTGGTTTTACCGGCTTGGATGATATTTTGGTATCCAATTTAGGAACACGTACCGTTACCCTTAATTTGAACGGTATAAACGGTTATTCATACACCATTGAGTAGCATTAAAATACAATGATATTGAGTTTAGTTCTATTTATTGAAAGGTCCGTAATCCCAATAATAGTTATAGGAAAAGGTTACGGGCCAACTAAACATTTTGCAGAAATTAAAAACCCAGTCCATTAATGAACTATTTCAGATCTATACATCTTATTTTCTTTTTTACGGCAACCTTATTTTCGTGTAAAAACAAAGTTACAAGCTCAGAACAATATAGTAGTGCTACCAACCAAAACGAGCTTAATGGTTTTTCTGTGGATGATAAAGAAGTGTTGGTATATACCTCTGCAAAAGATACCGATCTGCGATTGTCCATGACAAGAGAACTTAATTTCGAACCCGCTTTGCAGGCGCTGGAATCCGAGGTAAGTATTTTCGTGAATCCTCAAAAAAGTTTTCAAACTTTTTTGGGCATTGGGGGTGCCATTACAGACGCTTCCGCAGAAGTATTCCACAAATTAAGTAAAGAAAAACAGGAAGAATTTCTAAAAGCGTATTATCACAAGGACAAGGGTATTGGATATTCATTGGCAAGAACAACTATACACAGCTGTGATTTTAGCAGTGAAAGTTACACGTATGTTTCTAATCAGGATAAACTATTATCGTCTTTCACTATAGAAAGGGATCAAAAGGAGCGCATTCCATTGATTAAAAGAATGTTGGAGGTTTCTGGCGGACAAATACCTTTGTACGTAAGTCCCTGGAGTCCACCTCCTTTTATGAAATCCAACAATCAGATGTTGCAAGGTGGTAAATTACTGCCCGAGTATTATAAATCGTGGGCCTTGTACTATGCCAAATTCATTAAAGCATACGAAAAGGAGAACATACCCATATGGGGCCTCACCATCCAAAATGAACCAATGGCCAAGCAACGTTGGGAATCTTGCATCTATACCGCTGAAGAAGAACGTGATTTTCTTAAAAACTTCTTGGGCCCTACAATGGAAGAAGAAGGACTTGGCGATAAGAAGATAATTATCTGGGATCATAATAGGGACCTAATCACAAACAGGGCAAATACCATTCTTGAAGATCCAGATGCCGCCAAATATGCATGGGGAATTGGTTTTCATTGGTACGAAGTATGGGCAGGAGGAGATTATATGTATGATAACTTAGTCCGCATAAACGAATCTTACCCAGATAAAAAGCTATTGTTTACAGAAGGTTGTGTAGAAAGTTTTGATGCTGAAAAATATCAATTTTGGGCGAATGGCGAGCGCTACGGGCAATCTATGATTCAAGATTTTAATAATGGCACCGTGGGTTGGACGGACTGGAATATTCTCTTAGACCATACTGGTGGACCTAACCATGTGGAGAATTTTTGTTTTTCTCCCATACATGCTGATACAAGAACAGATGAATTAATCTACACCCCGTCCTACTATTATATAGGACATTTTTCCAAGTTCATTAGGCCAGATGCAAAAAGGATAAGTACCTCCTCAAGCAGAAGCCATCTGCTGAGTACTTCGTTTCTTAACACGGATGATACTATGGTGACCGTGGTAATGAACCAAAGCGATGTAGCTATAGATTATAAAATGTATGTAGGCAAAAAGGCCATCACAGAAACCATTTTGCCCCATGCCATACAAACGTTGGTTTACTAATAAATCACCATTTAAATTAACAAGATATGATTAAAACTCACACCCTACGAAAAAAAGGAATGCAACTAAGAAGAATGCTGCTAGTGTTTTGCTTTTCATTGTTGTTTGTTTCCAGTTTAGTGGCTCAAAATGTATCGGTACATCTAACCAAAGGAGATCAAACCGTACTTCTAAAAGAACAGGCCTCTACTTCCTTTAGTCCTGGAGAATTTTCAAATGCTACGATTACTATAAATGAACAAAACACAGAGCAGACTATTGATGGCTTTGGTTTTATGATGACGCAAGGAAGTGCACAAGTGCTTAACGACCTTAATCCAACCTTACAGGAATCTATTCTTAAAGAGATGTTTGATCCTAATTTTCCAGGTTCCAAAATTTCTGTTGTAAGAATTAGTATAGGTGCATCGGATTTGAGTAACTCCGTATATTTTTATAACGATACTCCTGGAGATGTTGCTATGAATAATTTTAGTTTGGAAGGGCCAGATAAAGAACATCTTATCCCAATACTTAAGAAAATAATTGCATTAAATCCCAATATTAAAATTTTAGCGACTCCTTGGTCTGCGCCGCTTTGGATGAAAACCAAAAGAAAACAGCCCTTAAAAAATCCAGCTAAGGGAGGGAAATTAGATCCACAATATTATGAAGCCTATGCTAGATACTTTGTAAAATATCTGGAAGAAATGAGAAATGAAGGTATCGAAATATGGGGCATTACACCGCAAAACGAGCCAGAAAATCCCTTTAACGAACCTAGCATGACTATGACTGCTCCGGAGCAGATAGACTTTATCAATAATCATTTAGGACCGCAGATTACTACATCTGGCTTTAGCCCTAAAATTATTGCGTACGATCATAATTGCGATAACACTAATTTTCCTATCGATGTTGTAAACAATACAAAAGATTATATAGATGGAGCCGCTTTCCACCTCTATGATTCTCCTCCAAATATCGAAGCTATGAGAGTAGTTCATGATGCCACCAATAAGAATGTATACTTTACCGAACAATATACCGGCACGGAGGGGTCTTTTGATGGAGATTTTGGTTGGCACATGGAGAACGTAGTCATTGGTTCTTTGCGAAATTGGTCTAAAACGGTATTGGAGTGGAACTATGCTGCAGATCCTGATTCAAATCCAAGAACTCCTGGTGGATGTACCGATTGTTTAGGAGCAATCACCGTAAATAGCGCAAATAGTATTACCCGTAATGTTTCTTATTACATTATTTCACAAATATCCAAATTTGTAAGGCCAGGAGCTGTTAGGCTCGCAAGCAACGATGAAGCAGGTGATACCGTCACTAATGTGGCTTTACGTAATGAAGATGGAGAAACAGTACTTCTTGTCTATAATATCAACAGTGCAGATCAAGAAATAGGTATTAATTGGAACGGTAGCTCTTTTAAATACAATTTACCTGGACGATCGGCAGCTACGTTTACTTGGAAAGATGATTTCACCCCTCAGGCCCCTAGTGCACCAACCAACGTCGTTGCAACGGCAGGTGATTCCAATGTTGTACTTAGCTGGGGGCCCGCAAATAACGCTTCTAGTTACTCGGTTAAAAGGGCTATAGACCCAAACGGACCGTTTGAACCCTTAGTTACCAATCTTCCAACAACCACTACTACATATACAAATACTGGACTTACCAATGGCACTACATACTATTATATCATTAGCGCTACAAATGAAGTAGGAACAACGGAGTCTGCTCAAATATCAGCGGTGCCTAACAACATTACCATTCAATCTGGTGGTGTTTATATCATTAGGAATAGTAGCTCTAATAAGGTAATGGATGTTACCAAAGCCTCTAGAAGGAACGGCGCAAGAATACAACAATGGGAATACACAGGTAGTGACCACCAAAGTTGGGTTTTAGAAAGAATAATTGATTATGTTTACAAAATTACTGCAGTACATAGCAGTAAAGCAATGGATTTAGTTAATGGTTCTTTAAGCGATGGTACAGAAATTCAACAATATACCGATTTCCCCGGCAATGAAAATCAACAATGGAAAATTGTACCAGTACAAGGTGGCTTGTTTGAAATAGAGTCTGTCAGGAGCGGTAAACTTCTGGAAATACCCAATGGTACTGTGGATAACGCAAACGTAGTTCAGAGAACCAGAGATGGAAGTCCGCAACAAAAATGGGCTTTGGAATTGGCTCCCATTGCTTCAAACCTAAAGTCTAATCAAGTTTCGTCCAGGTTATCGGATTTGGGCTCTCAAGAAGATTTTATTATCTATTCTAACCAAACGGAAGGTGATATGTTATATATAAATGCCGCCATAAATCAAGAAACCAACTTAGATGTTGTCGTCTTTGATACTCTTGGAAAACAAGTGGCCAAATTTAAGAACATCTCCAAGGCAGATGGGCCAGTAAAAATCAACTTAAACAACAAGTTGGATTCATTGGCCCCAGGGGTGTATATTATAAAAGTTGGTTACATGGAAGCCAAGTCGTTCATTTGGCAATAACATGAATTTTTACTCAGAACCAAGTTTTAAGTAGAATTTAAGCTATCGTAAACTGTTACATAGTAATCCTTGGATTGAAAGTTGTCAAGCCGGGGATTACTTTTTTTAGCTGTTTTTTACCTCAGAAGTTTGGTCACTTATTTTTAAAATCTTGTTGGACTATCTCCGTTAGTCCATACTTTACTGCATGTCCTTTGCCATCCAAGGTTTTTTAAGCTTTAAATAGTTCTATGAAGGAGTAACCGTAAACTTTATAATAGACTTAGCTTTTTCTAATACAGTAATTAAACTAGTAGTTCTAGTAATTGAATAGAAACAAAAAAATCCTCTTAGCAAAAACTTTTATAGTTGTAGCAAAAAGCACTGGGATTTACCACCCTACTTTAATCTAAAAATTAAATAAGCCGAGCGGTTCCTGTTGAAGACTCTATAAGATTATGCTACATGCGCCTAGACCACAATAGTTAATATCTTATAAAATAATTTTAAGCTTTAATCCTTGTGCCCCGAGAATTCAAATGAATCTTCCTTACTATTGAGCACATTACAAATAATATTAGTAGAATTTGATAAATTTAATTAATTGTAACCGCATACGCTAACATATATGGTTTATCATAAAACACAAAAAATAAATTTAATAACTACCTGTCTATCAACAGATTGTAAAGTTATAAAATAGCAGTTAAAATTCATAACCCGGAGACCGAGGGTTCAAGTCCCTCTCTCGCTACTAAAAGACCATCAGTCTTGATGGTCTTTTTTATTTTACGGCGATAGGTTCTTGAAATTTAGGTGATATCCATCTTTTTAAGTAAAAATGAAGCGTTCATGTTTTTACAGATACCTTCTTTAAGGGTATAATCAAAATAGAGTTCATCATTTCTAATTTCGGTTTCAAAATAATAATTTTTAACCTCGGGCAGATTGGCGCTAATTTCACATAGACTTAAATCATGGGTAGCGATAATACCCGAAACATCCATAGCTACCAATTTCTCTATGAGCTTTTTAGAGCCGGCTGCCTTATCTACACTATTGGTGCCCTTTAAAATTTCATCAAGTATGACCAAATAAGTTCCTTTTTCCAAATTTTTAATAATAAACTGTAAACGCGTTAGTTCCGCAAAAAAGTAAGAACTATTCTCTGTGAGAGAGTCGCTGGTGCGCATACTAGTAATTAGTTTTATAGGAACATAAGTGCTTTCAGCCGCGCAAACAGGAAGTCCTACATTCGCCATTACTATATAAAAAGAAACTGTTCTTAAAAAAGTACTCTTACCTGCCATATTAGCTCCGGTTACAATAAAAAACTCCTTATTTTTTAACTGCAAATCACTACAGACCCTCTCATTCGAAGCAATAAGTGGGTGTCCTAAGGATTTGGCATCTATCCTCATATCTGTTGTATTCGAAAGCTGAGGAAATGTAAATTCTGGGTGGTTATATGCAAAACCCGCCAAACTGTTGAAGCCATCATAAAATGCTACGGTTTCGAACCATTGGCTTACCAAATCTTTATGGGCAACTATCCATTTTTCAATTTTCATTGAATAATAGATATCCCATAGAAAGAAGCCATTACCCAAAAAAGCAACAAAAACATTATTTCTATTATCTAAGGCATCCAAGTGTTTAGAAAAATCTTTAAAAACTTGAGATGCCTTTTGCTGGTTCGATTTTATTTTTTCCTTTTCAGAATTAAGGAGTATTGTTTTAAAATCATAATCCTCAATCTCTCTTAATAATAGTGCGTATTGTTGAATGGTTTCTTTTATCCTATTGGTAATAGCGCTCAACTTATTTACCCTTTTCACAAAAAAGCCTGTCACTACCAGCCCAAGAAGAAGCCAAATTAAAATAGGCTGAAATCCGATTAGGTTAAAAAACGATGCTATAAAAAACGAAAAGGAGATAACCGTAAAAATTGCAGGCAACCATTTAAAATAAGCGGGTATAAACGACTGATAATTCTTCAACCAAGAGGTAATCGTATCATTTGAAGTATCAGAATTCAACATGCGGGCCAATGCCGTATATTTTTGTCGCCATTTAGGTATTTGAGCTAGCTCTTTTATGGCTTCTTGCCGCTCTTCTATGCCAATAATTTTATTCGAAGCCAATAAATCGGCCAAAAACCGTCTGCCCTCTTTTAAGCCTGTTCGATTTGTATATTGAAAAAACGAGCCTTTACCATAAAGATCGATATCCGCACTGAAAAAGTGGTTTGCATCCAAGAATGCAGAACCATCTTCCCGATTTAAATAATCTCCTTTCGCAATTTGAAGTTCTTCTTGATTAAGGGTTTTAAGCGCTTTATTCAAGTCATAACTTGTTTTTCGAGAAGCATAGATTTTGAGCAGTTTAATAAAAATTCCTGCCCCGACAATCGCAACTACAGCTGCTATTCTTGGGGAATCAGAAAAGAAATAAATAAGAAAAGCAGAACCTATAAAAACGGACAGTCTTAGAAGGCTTAATAAATTTAATCTTTTCTTATCGCTCTTTATCAGTGACTTAAGATTGGAAAGTTGTTCTTTATAGAACACATTTGGGTCTTGCATAAATTTGTATTGGGCCTTATTGAGTTTATAAACGCTCTTTGATAATGTTCTCTACCACTTCAGGATTTAGCAAGGTAGAGGTATCCCCTAAATTACCCATATCATTTGATGCTATTTTTCTAAGTATGCGACGCATAATTTTACCACTTCGAGTTTTTGGAAGCCCTAGCACAAACTGAATCTTATCTAGCTTCGCTATCGGACCTATATGCTCCGTAATTACTTGATTTATCTCTTTTTTCAAATTCTCGCGGTCACGAGACTCACCAGTTTCTTTTAAAATTACATAACCGTACAAAGCATTTCCTTTTATGTCATGTGGAAAACCTACAATTGCAGACTCAGCTACCGCAGGATGTTCATTTATCGCGTCTTCGATAGGTGCGGTACCCAAATTATGCCCCGAAACAATAATTACATCATCTACCCTGCCCGTAATACGGTAATAGCCAACCTCATCACGTAGGGCGCCATCACCTGTAAAATACATGTCTTGAAAAGCAGAGAAATAAGTATCCTTATAGCGTTTATGGTCTCCCCAAATAGTTCGAGCAATTGAAGGCCATGGAAATTTTATGCACAAACGACCATCGACTTGATTACCAAATATTTCTTTGCCATTTTCATCCATTAATGCAGGTTGAATTCCGGGCATAGGTAAAGTGGCATATGTTGGTTTTGTTGGTGTTGCAAATGGTATCGGCGAAATTAGAATTCCGCCTGT
>CALBVX010000032.1 GCA_937969515.1 uncultured Croceitalea sp.
ACCGCTATGCTTTATTTTCTTCAAGAGAAAATCATTTTTCTGCCTTCAGAATTGCCTCAAGATTACGCCTATAGTTTCTCGGAACCTTTTGAGGAATTCTTTTTAACCGCAAGTGACGGCGCAAAACTGAACGGACTCCATTTTAAACGTGAAAACCCAAAAGGAGCTATTCTTTATTTTCATGGTAATGCAGGCGATTTATCACGTTGGGGCGAAATAGCGACCTTTTTTGCCCAAAAAGAGTACGACGTTCTTGTCATGGATTATAGAACTTATGGCAAAAGCACGGGCAAGCTGAGCGAAGCGGTCTTATTCAAAGACGCGCAACTGTTTTATGATTATGCCTTGGAAAATTATAATGAAAACAATCTTATTGTTTATGGGCGTTCCCTCGGCTGTTCTATAGCGACCCATACGGCATCTAAAAACAAGCCCAAGAAATTGGTCTTGGAAACCCCATTTTATAATTTATTGGAGGTAGCTAAAAAACGTTTTCCTGTGTTACCTGTAACATGGTTGTTGAAATACAAATTTGAATCGAACAAATACATTACCAAGGTAAGCTGCCCCGTGAGCATCTTTCATGGTACGGAAGACGCTGTGGTGCCTTATGAATCTGGTAAAAAATTATTTAGCCTTGCTACTAGTAAAAAAGAATTTATAACCATCGAAGGTGGTGGGCATAACGATTTGATAAATTTTAAAGCCTATACTGCTAATATTGATGCTGCCTTGGAATAGAGGTTTCGTTACGGTTCTGTGATATGGAGCGGACGCAGCGATAGCAAGTCTGATCTCATATCACTTGTTACAGGTCGTTATTTGTACTATTCATTATCTTATAAATTCCAGTTGAAACATTACGAGGATTATCAGAAACATTGTTACTAAAAACAAATATTCGTATGTCTTTTATTGGATTCACGATAAAATGACTTCTAAATCCGACGATGTAACCTGAATGACAAATTGTACCTTCATTCAAACTTATTCCATAACCATACATTTGAGATAAATCATCAGGTCCTAACTCATCATCTTTACTAAAAGATGTTAGCATCTTTTTTAGAGAAGCATCTTTTAGGATTTTATTTTTAGGTTTAACATAAATATCAGTCCATTTGTAGAAATCGTTTAATGTTGTTACCAAATTTCCGTCAGCTTGTGTAACAGGAAGGCTGACAACATCATCCAAAATGTGTTTTCCCAACTCATCACTCCATCTATATCCGACAGCCTCATTGCTTGAGATTGAATAATCGGTTGTATGAATAAATGAAGAATACATTTCTTGCGGTAGAAGTACATTTTCTTTTAGGTAAATAGAAAAAGGCTTTCCAGTTGTATTTTCAATAATTTGTCCAAGTAAGGTAAAACCAATGTTAGAGTATGTGAATTTAGAACCTGAAGGAAAATTTAGTTCTTTGGTCATTGCTTCCTTAATCATTCCGTCAACAGTATTGCCCAAGCAAAACCCTTTTTCCACTTGGTAGTAATCTCTTGTAACAGCATAGTCTTCAATACCACTTGTGTGAGTTAAAAGATGATGAATAGTTACACTTTTCCATTTGTCAGAGCGATAATGTTCAGGTAGAAAAGCATTTATTGATTCTTCCAGATTCAATTTATTCTTTGCGGTCAGTTGCAGTATTGCAGTTGCGGTAAATTGTTTGGTAATTGATGCTACATGAAATTTGGTGTGAATTGTATTTCTAATCGAATCTTGAGCGAGTCCATATCCTTTTGCATGAATTATTTTGTCATTATTCGCAACTAGTACAACGCCTTTGAAATGCTCTTCACTAATCATTTTATTTATGAACGACTCAATAACTGGATTGGTCGTCTCCTTTAGAAAACTACTTTTTTCCCCTTTAGGTCCAATATCCGTTTCATATTTTATCTCCTTGCAGGAAAATAAGATGAGCATAAAAATAATAATGTTGATTGCTTTGCTTTTTATCATTGATTTGTTTAAATGACCTGTAACGTTTAACTAAGTGGAGTTTCAATTCCATTTAGTGATGGATAACGAAGTTCGGTTTTTTTTAGAAGCTATTTCAAGTCTTTGTAAACCGTATTTTAGAGAAGTTTTTAACAGTATCTTAATCAAACAGGTCAGAAGATAAGTACCGATCACCACGATCACAGACAATAGAAACAATAGTACCTTCTTTTATTTGTTTTGCCATTCGCAACGCCACTGTAGCCGCGCCACCACTGCTCATACCCGAAAAAATACCTTCTTCTTTGGCCAATCGCTTTGCCATTGCGGCAGCTTCTTCTTGATTCACATATAGAATATCATCCACCTTTGTAGAGTCATAAATACTTGGGACATAGTCTGGTGACCACTTGCGTATGCCGGGTATACGTGAACCTTCCTCAGGCTGTACACCTATAATTTTAACATCGGTATTTTGCGCTTTCAAAAAAGTAGAAGTGCCCGTAATGGTCCCCGTAGTACCCATACTGGAAACAAAATGCGTGATTTTTTTATCGGTATCCCTCCATATTTCTGGTCCTGTGGTAGTATAATGTGCTTTCCAATTGTCCGAATTCCCAAATTGATTAAGCATGATATACCCTTCATTTACTACTTTATTTTCAGCATAATCGCGTGCGCCTTCAATACCAATATCCGCAGGAGTCAAGGTAACCTTGGCACCATAGGCCCGCATGGTTTGTATACGCTCAACAGTGGAGTTTTCCGGCATCACCAATTCAATGTTCAAACCGTAAACACCGGCCACCATGGCCAATCCGATACCTGTATTGCCGCTTGTGGCTTCAATAAGTTTAGATGCCGTGGTGAAATCGCCACGCTCCAATCCTCCCTTTATCATATTAAGTGCAGGCCGATCTTTTACACTTCCGCCTGGGTTGTGACCTTCCAACTTAAAGTATAGGTCCACATTCGGGTTGGTATTTAAAACCCTTGACTTTACCAAAGGTGTATTTCCTATTAAATCTAAAATGTTTTTAGCCATTTTATTTGGTCTTTATTTTGATCTCAGGGGTATGAAAAACAGTAGAATTTGCCGGTACGGATTCCGTAAGCCATGCATTTCCGCCAATAATGGAATTTTCTCCTATCACAGTTTCTCCACCAAGTATGGTAGCATTGGCATATATAGTGACGTTTGATTCTATAGTTGGATGTCGCTTTGTTTTTTGCAGTGACTTGTTCACAAATAAAGCACCCAAAGTAACCCCTTGGTAAATTTTCACGTGATTCTTGATGACCGCGGTCTCGCCAATGACAACTCCTGTGGCATGGTCGATAAAAAATGATTCGCCAATCGTAGCTCCTGGGTTGATATCGACCCCGGTCTGTCTGTGGGCATATTCGGTCATCAAACGCGGAACCAATGGAAAACCTTGATTGTACAATACATTCGCCAATCTGTAGATTGCTATGGCATAAAAACCTGGGTAGGCCATATACACTTCTTGAATGGAAAGTGAAGCTGGGTCGCAGCTAAGTATGGCTTCCGCGTCCAAATTCAATTTTTTTAGAATGATTGGTAGCTCCGCCACATAGTTTTCCCAAATTTTATGGCAAGGCTTCGCGGTTTCCCAGCAGGCCAGGTTTACCAATGCATCGAACTGTTCTTCCAGTTTTTCTAAATGCGTTTCTACATCGGTATTGATATCAAATAGGGTATAGAAAAGGGTATCGGTAAAAGTCTCTGTGTTTCTTTTTAATCTATAGTCTAAGTAGGGTAATTTTTTATGTGCCTTAAGTTGATCAATAATTAGTTGTTTATCCATTTTAATTTATTAGGTACTACAGCAGTCAAAATTAGCCATTCTTAAAAAATGACAAGCTTAGAAATGGTTAACTTTAGCATAAAATAACAGCAGTTTGTGATATGTCGGTTGAAATAATTAACAAAGCTCCACTAGACTTTTTAAAAAAGTTGGCCAAGAATAATAATCGAGAGTGGTTTACCGCCAATAAGGAAACCTTTAAGGCTCACGAAGCTGATGTGAAAGCTTTTTATAATTCGGTTATGCAGCGATTGAACCAGCATGACCAGATAGAAAAATTAAAAATATTTCGTATTTATAGGGATGTCCGGTTTTCTAAAGACAAAACCCCGTACAAGGCCCACTTTGCAGGCTCTTTTTCGAGAATGGGGCTAGAACGCAGAGGTGGTTATTATCTGCGGATAAAACCAGGAGAAACTTTTATGGCTGCAGGGTTTTGGGATCCGAATAAGGAAGATTTGATGCGTATTAGAAAAGAACTGGAACTCGATGCATCAGAATTTAGGGCAATTCTGGAAGATTCCGAGTTTAAAAAGGTTTGGGGAATGCTTCAGGGCGATGCCCTAAAAACAGCGCCCAAAGGCTTTGATAAAGAACATAAGGATATTGACCTGATTCGTCACAAGCAGTTTATATTCACCAAAATTTTTACGGATAAAGAAGTACTTTCTAAAGATTTTATTGATCAAGTAGACCATTCTTTTCAAGCGATTCGACCGTATTTTGACTTGATGAGTTCAATTTTGACCACAAATTTAAATGGGGAATCGTTAATAGCTTAGCACAGGGTCATCTAATAATTGTACTTGGTCTTTAAGACGTTCCACCACCATATTCATCATCCGTTTGTTAAGTGCGGAAGAATCTTGAATATAGGTATTATACTCATCGACTGTAAATAACCCTATGATTAGGCCTTTTAAGGAGTTTCTAAACTTTACATCTTTTTGAATGGCATTTTCTATGTATTGCAGTCTTTTCTCAAGAGATAGTTCGTAAAATGTGTTCTTATGCTTTCTGATATAATTCTTGAATAATGCTAAGAGTAAGCTGTTTTGAAACTTTAAGATCGGTCGCAGGGTTTCGTTTTGAAAACGTTCGCCTAGACTCATGTTTGGATGTATTTGGGTAGATTTAATATCGGGACGGATATGTAGTAAATCATTAGACCTATCGCTCATATTGATAGTTTTTATAAAGGTAGTATATGCCTTTTGAAAGCTGTATAGCAATTTGTTTAGTTGTTAACTTTCTTATAAACATGATGCATATGGCCATAAGCTATTAAAATATGTATTTTTAGAGTCCTTTAAATATCTTACACTTATGAAGTTCGGTAAAACGGAAACCCCTGAATTGATAGACTTTTCAATGCCTAAAACGCACCCCGATACCGAGGTGTTATTGGGTAAATCAAGAATCGATGACCCGGTTAAAGTTTTTGTGGGCTGTGCCAAATGGAATAAACAAGATTTAAAAAATTTCTACCCTCGAGGCACAAAAGATGAATTAAGCTACTATTCTACACAATTCAATTCCATTGAATTGAATGCTACTTTCTATAGAATTTTTCCAGCGGAAACTTATCAGAAGTGGTATGACAAAACCCCGGCGGGATTCAAATTTTTTCCGAAAATGACCAATGAAGTGAGTCATTTACGAAGAATGAACGATAAGGTATATGCCATTGCCGATCGATATTTAGAAGTTACGTCTTTGTTAAAGGAAAAACTGGGTACCATTTTTCTACAAATGCACAACAACTTTGGGCCCAAGAACTGGGATAGGGTAGTACGCTTTGTAGAATACTGGCCAAAAGAGTTTCCCTTGGCCATGGAGTTTAGGCATACAGATTGGTTCAATGACGAAAAAGTTGCCAATGAACTGTTTCACTTGCTTCAAGAGAATAATATTGCCAATGTTCTGGTAGACACAGCCGGCAGAAGAGATATTATGCATATGCGCTTGACTACCAACGAAGCCTTTATACGTTATGTAGGCGCAAATCATGAGAGTGACTATCCAAGATTGATTGATTGGGTAAGTAAATTAGAGGAGTGGAAAAAAATGGGCCTGAATAATGTCCATTTCTTTGTACACCAAAATATGGAATTGGAATCTCCACTTTTATCAGCATACTTTATTGACAATTTGAACAAAAAATTGGGAACAAATTTGATTATCCCCAAAACTTTAGGTGGAGAGCAAATCAATCTACTGTAGTCACAACTTCTTACTTAATTTTGTGCTTGAATTCTAACTATCATACTATGCGATTTCATTCACGAAAATGGGTAAAACCCGAAGACTTAAATGCCAATGGCACCTTGTTCGGTGGAAGGGTATTGGCTTGGATTGATGAGGAAGCTGCCCTTTATAGTATCATTCAGCTTGAAAATAAAAAGGTGGTCACCAAATACATGTCAGAAATCAATTTTATGAGCACGGCAGTTAAGGGAGATATTATTGAAATAGGGGTAGAGGCCGTAAAATTTGGCAAAAGCTCCTTAAACCTGAACTGTGAGGTACGTAATAAAATGACACAAGAAACGATTGTCACCGTCGACAACATTATCATGGTCAATTTAGATGATGATGGCAAACCAAAGCCACATGGCAAAACCAAAATCGAATTTGTAAAAGACCGTTTGGCTAAAAAAGAAGAGGAAGCCTAGTTGGCTTGTAGTTCTTTAGCTATGGCCTGGACCTCATCAAGTACACGCAATAAATTCCCTCCCCATAGCTTATCTATTTCTTCCTCAGAATAACCACGTTTTACCAGTTCGGTTGTGACATTGAGTGTCTCTGATGCATCTGACCAACCATCAATACCACCACCGCCATCAAAATCAGAACTTATACCTACATGGTCGATACCTATCAAATCTACCATGTAATCAATATGGTTTACAAAATCTGCAACGTTTACTGCGGCTGGAGCATCGGTTTTTATTTTTACCAGGTCTTTACCAATTTTCATGATTTTTGGATAGTTTTCCATAAATTCTCCCTTTTCAGCATCGGAAAGCGAAGCAAACTGAGATCTATCATACCAATTCAATCTTAAAGAATCTGCTACCGATTGATAGACTTCTTTCATGTAAGCAGCACGTGCTTCATGCTTTTCCGTATTTAAGTAAGAGCTGAAGGCGACCGTTTGTACCACCCCTCGGTTTTCTTTCAATAATTTTAGCTGTTCATCATCGAGGTTTCTACTATGATCACAAAGCGCTCTTGCCGATGAATGCGAAGCGATTATAGGTGCTTTTGAAAGTGCAACCATCTGCTCCATAGACTCTTTTGAGGGATGGGAAATATCTATCATTATTCCAAGTCTATTCATTTCTTTTACAGCACGTTGACCTAATTCACTTAAACCATTATGTAACCAAATACCATCCTTTTCACCCGTATTGGAATCACAAAATTGGCTGTGTCCATTGTGCGATAATGAAATATATCTGGCACCACGTTTATGATATTCTTCAAATTTTGATAAGTCTTCACCTATAGGGTAGGCATTCTCAACGCCGATCATTGCTACTTTTTTACCTGATTTTTGAATACGGAGAACATCCGCAGATGTTAGGGCAAGCTCAATATCATTTGGCGCGTAATCGGTACAAAGCCTGTGAATTGCATCAAACTTTGAGATTGCATTTGCTGAGGCCTTTGCATACCCTTCGGCATTTAGAGAATCTTGTCCGGTATAAACAATAAACCAAGCTACATCAAGACCACCTTCTTTCATCTTGGGTAAATTTACCTGATTATCAAGGCGTTGTGTGTAGTTTATTGAATCTGTAAAGTTCTTTACGTTGATATCATCATGCGTGTCAATCGTAATCACTTTTTCATGTATTCTTTGCGCTTTTTCATCCATAGTTTCAACTTTGGTTTTTTCTCCTTCAGCACAAGCAAATAGTAAGAATACGCCCAATAAAATTCCAAGTTTTTTCATTTCCAAAAATTTATACCTACAAATAAAGCATTTTGACAACAGAATATCTAGCCTAGATAACAATTAATTGCTCAGGGTGCATGAAATGGGGAGCTTTAAAATTATAAAAACCAGATTGTTACCCATTTTTCGGGCAACCGATATTAAAGTTGACTAAAAAGTCCATTGTGAATACAAGAAAATTACTAACCCAACTTTCAGAAATTGAAGACGGTCTTGATCAGTTTTCATTCGCTGAACTGAGTGCTTCAGAGGCCTCGGACCTTAAAAAATCTTTTGAAACTTTCAAAAATGGATTAGAAAACAAGGTTTTTGGCGAGAATAAAACTGAAACGGTTATAGTTGACCCGAATAAACCACCCAAAAAAGTAAAAGCGGCAACCGAAAGCTCCCTCATTGCGAATGTAAGCCATGAGATAAGAACCCCGTTAAATGGAATCGTTGGTTTTATCGACCTTTTAAAAGAGACCAAGCTAACTAAAAAGCAACAGGAGCTGATTAATGCTCTTGGCCTGGCTTCTAATAATTTATTGACCATTATCAATGAGTTGCTTGACTATTCCAAACTCTCGGCCGGTAAAGAGAATTTTGCTTCAATTGAATTTAATTTAAAAAATCTACTTAATGAGCTGAGCTATCTTTCTCAAACCCTGATTGTAAATAAAAAGATAAAATTCAATCTTGATATTGATAGAAATGTGCCCGAAGTTATAATTGGTGATCCTTCAAAACTTTCTCAGGTATTATTGAACTTACTGGGCAACGCAATAAAGTTTGTCGAAAAAGGAGCAATAGATTTTAATATTTGTTTAATATCTTCAAATGAACATGAAATTCGTTTAGGTTTTGAAATAAGTGATACAGGCATCGGTATTGCTAAAGAAAACCTAAAGAAAATTTTCGAATCTTACCAACAAGCCGAGCTAGACACTCACCAAAAATATGGTGGATCAGGACTAGGCTTAAGTATTGTAAAAGAGATTGTAGAGCAACATAAGGGTACTATTGCTGTTTCGAGTTTGGTTGGGGTGGGGACAACTTTTAAAATGGAGATTCCTTATCAAAAAGCTGCACAAAAAAGTGTTGGACTCAAGAAAAGTAAAGAATCTAGTCTAAAATCTGGCAAGCCATTAGAAGGCATGACCATCATAGTTTTTGAAGATAATCTCTTGAACCAAAAACTAATCACAAGTCGTTTAGAAAATTGGGGTTGTAAAACTGTAGTTACCGACAATGGCCTTTACGGATTGAAAATTCTAAACAATCATAAAGTAGATGTTGTACTTATGGACCTAAGAATGCCGGGCATGAGTGGTTTCGATATTACGAAGGCGATACGTAATAATACAAAAAAAGACATAAAGAATATACCAATAATTGCTTTATCTGCAGATTTCAGCAAATCTGATAAAGAACAATTTGAACTATTAGGAATAAATGATTTCATTCTAAAGCCATTTAGACCAGATAATTTACTCGAAAAAATTATTAACAGCAAAAATAAAAAGATGACGGAACGAGAAACTAAAATCGAAATCATGGAGCCAATGAACAAGACCGATCTGCCGACCCAAGAACTCAACTTAGATGCTGTTTTAGAAGACTGTATGGGTCAAATAACGTTGTTGAATGAGTTGGTAGTTCTTTTTAAAAGAAATATTATAGAATTTATAGGCAAAACCAAAATCCATCTATTAAATGATGATTTTGATGGTGTGGGCTTTACTTCGCATAAAATCAAAAGTGGTTTACGTATGTTAAAGCTGAATGGTCTCGTTGAAATTTGCGATCAGATGAGCTTGGTCTGTAAATCGAATAGAGATATTAAGCATTTAAATTTTTTGTACGAAGAGTTTTTAAAAGAATACGAACATATAGAACCTTTAATCGAGTTGGAAATAGAACGAATAAAATCAAAATAACAAAATAAATCCCCCAGTCCCATTGAAAAAACAAATCCTACTAGCAGAAGATGATGCCATGCTTGCATCACTATTGAACTATCGCCTCGAAAAGGGCGGATATGAGGTAGTACTTAAGAATGATGGCAAAGAAGTAAAAGAGTGGTTGAACCAGTCTTTGCCAGATATTATAGTCAGCGATATTATGATGCCCTATTTTTCAGGTATCGAATTGGTAGATTACATCAGAAATGATTTAAAATCTACAGTTCCAATAATCCTGATATCATCAGCTTCCAACGAAGAGAACGTACTGAGTGCTTTTGAAATGGGCGCAAATGATTTTATTTCAAAACCCGTTAGCCCTTCGGAATTGTTAGTAAGGGTATCTAGAGAAATAAGTAGAGTGAATTGAATATAGAATTATCTACATATTATAATCTTTTTCTTGTTAGTTCCCCTACGGTCGATACAAGCATACTTTGGAATTTTACTTTTCTATTTATAGGCCTTGGTGTGCTTTACTTTGGTTTCATCTTTTTCTTCAAGTCGAAACTATCTAAAATAGCCTTGAAAACAGCTAGTACAAGAGCTGAATTGGCACCAATTATCAGTAATTTTCTATTCCATTCTGCTCAAGACTCAAAAGACGATCAAAAGGAATATATCAATCTAAAAATCGAGATTAGAGAATACCTTCGTAATAAAACTTTTAGAAAGATATTGGCGGAAATACTTTTTGATCTTCAAAAAGATGTTGCGGGTACTACAGAGGAAAGACTTTTCAAATTATATCGAGAACTTGGCTTGCACCATGATGCCTTCTCAAAGCTCAAAAGCTGGCGATGGCAAGTAATTTCACAAGGCATTTTAGAGCTTACCCAGATGCAGGTAGGTGAATCGTATCAGCTAATAACCAAGTTTATTAACGATAGGAGAGGCCCTATCAGAAAACAAGCTGAGATTGCCACCATAAAACTTCGTGATGAGGGTATCGAATTTATTCTAGATTCTACTACCTATGCCATAAGTGAATGGCAACAGCTTAAGATGATAGAAGCCTTATCTGGCCTTAAAGACTATTCACCCCCTAGATTCAAATCTTGGTTGATATCAGAGAATACCGATGTTGTTCTATTTGCATTAAGGCTAATAAAACACTACAATCAAAATGACGCTGCTGCGTCTATTATCGAATTGGTTAAACACAAAAACAACCATATAAAACTTGCAGCAATTCAGTGTATAAAAGACTTTAATTTTAAAGAAGCTAAAAGTACTCTAAGGGCTGTTTTTCTTGACTGTACCGATGAAGTTAAAATTCAAATCCTTAGTGCTGTTGCATTGTTCGGTGATGCATCGGACATTCCGTTTTTAAATGGCGTTAGCATTAAAGAGACCAACTTTTTGGTTTGCAGCAAGGCAAGTGGTGCCATCAATATTATTTCACCCGATACCGTTCTACCTACAAAAGATATTAAGAATACCAAACCTTCTGATTTAGAACTAGAAGTAGATTTAGAAAAAGTACAACCTACTATTATTCATTCAGATGAAACAACTACAGTTTCGCTTTCTGAAGATTATTTGGAAATAGAAACCGCAGAGGAAACCGATGTTTATGAAGTTGATGATTCGCCTAAACACGAAAAGTCAATAGAGAACATTGAAATTGCTGAAACTATTGTACAGGATTTGAAGGTTGAACGACCAAACGAGAATAAAGATATTTTACCTGAAAAAGAAATAATTGTTCAGTCACAAGAAAACGATGAACTAAATACTGGTAAACTAGAAGAAGTCTTCGAATTCGGTTCTATGGACCAAGAAACGGACGCATCATTGAACAACGAACTAGGTCTTTTATCATCAAAGGACGATGATTTGCCAAATATCACCTCTAATTCAGATGAGCTTGAAGAGGAGTATGCCATGATGACTTTCGAGCAAAAAAACACTTTTATCGATACCATTGAGTCTCTTACAGATGTTAAGCAAATAGGGTTATTGGAGGAGATTATGGAGAAGGAAGACGAATCTGAACTCCGCTTTAAAGCATTTAAAAAGCTCCAACTTTTAAAAACAAATTTCCCTGTTGTTAAAATACTTGAGAACGAATATTCAGAAAGTAACGATACCGAAGAAGATGTAACTGTCTTGGAAGAAAATGTTCTTGAGTCAAAAGGTTTAGAAAAAGATATAGAGTTACCCAGTGTTTTTTTACCGCTCTACCAAAAAACTTGGGATTTGGACTCCAAGCTTATTTTAATTAAAGAAATGGAATCGCTTGGAGATGAAAAAGAGGTCTTCTTTTTGAGAACTTTAATTGATTCTAATGAATTAAGGATTAGTAAATCTGCTAAAAAAGCGATCGTTGCTATTGAAAACAGGATTTCTGATAATTCTGAGTATGTAGATGTTATTCCGGTTCTAAAAAATGAAGAAGTCTCCATGACATCGAACAATAAAGAATCAGCTTTAATTGAACCTACAACCCAATTAAATGATGAAGCTAGCGCAATTATTGAAGAGCAACAAACTATTCTAAATGACGATAATAAACTACCGCTAGAGTTGTGTTTTTTGTATGATGAGTTTGGTATAAATGCCCCAAAGAATGAAGAAGAAGAAGAAAGCCTATTCGATTTTGAAATTTCGGAAGAGTTTTTCTTGAACCTAGATAAGAAAGAGGAAAATGAGCACTAGTTTATTTGACATCGTACTAGAGTACATCGACCTCATTTTCTTGCTGTTCAGTTCGATACTGTTCTGCCTTTTTGTATTCATGGGTTATTTCTCGACTAGAAGTTCTATTCATTATAAGAATAAAAACAGCTTTGGTGACTTGTCAAAAGTAATGGCGTCCCCAATTGCCCCGAGTATAACCATTATTGCTCCAGCGTACAATGAAAGTCTAACAATTGTTGAAAATATAAGGTCTTTACTATCGCTTAAATACGTTAATTATGAAGTTATGGTCGTTAATGACGGTAGTAAAGACGATACGCTTCAAAAAATGATAGAGGCCTATGATCTGGTGAAGATAGAAAAAGAGATTGATCCCAATTGGAAGTCAAAACCAATACGAGGAATATATAAATCCACACAACTTTCCTTTTCTAAGCTTACAATAATAGATAAAGAAAATGGGGGAAAATCAGATGCTATAAACACGGGTGTTTTTCTTTCGGAAAGCAGGTATGTGGGCTGTATCGATGTAGATTGTCTACTGCGCCCAGATGCACTATTACATGTAGTGAAAGCTTTTTCGCAACGTACTAAAAAGAGAGTGATTGCTGTTGGCGGTGTAATTCGTGTTGCAAACTCATGTAAAATATCAGGTGGTACTTTAGAAGAAATAAGACTCCCAAAAAGTTGGTTGGCACGCTTTCAGCTTTTGGAATATACACGCTCATTTTTAATAGGTCGTATGGCCTGGGGCCGCATAGACAGCCTATTAATAATATCTGGCGCTTTTGGTTTTTTTGATCGTGAAATCGCCCTTGCTATTGGCGGGTATGATACGGGTACTGTTGGAGAGGATATGGAAATGGTTTTTAGAATGCGAAGATATATGCATGAGCGCAAAGAACCTTATACCATTGAATATATTCCCGATTCACTATGTTGGACCGAAGTGCCTGAAGACTTGAAGATTTTGGTTAACCAACGTGATCGTTGGGCACGTGGTAATCTAGAAACACTGTATAAGCACAAAGACATGCTTTTTAATTCAAGGTTTGGTAGATTAGGTTTAATAAGTTATCCCTACTGGTTTTTTTATGAGTGGTTAGCTCCTTTATTAGAATTCTTTGGCTTTTTTACCATTATTTATTTCTGGTATTTGGGTATTATAAATTGGGATTTCTTCATTGCCTTGACCGCTGCTATTTACGTTTTTTCGATAACCTTTTCTTTTTATGCTGTACTGTGGGATGTTTTTACCTATAACGAGTATAAAAAGACAAAAGACATTTTAATATTACTGTTCTGCGCAATAGTAGAGCCCGTTACATTTCATCCAATATTGGTTTTTTCCGCAGTGCGGGGTAATTACAAAAAACTGTTTAGAGTAAATTCTGGCTGGGGTTCACAGGTGCGTAAAGGTTTTGCTAAAGCTGCATAATTTAAGTTATGAATACAAGTACGATAGATAGATATACCTTAAAGCAATACACAAGATTGATCATCTCTTTCTTTGGTACCTTATTGCTACTATCCATATATCAATATGCAACGCTTTATTTTAAGGGGGTCGTAGACACCATATTTAGTGGTAGTTTTTTTATTGCAGTTGCACACCAATTGGGTTATGCATCCATAATAGGTTTGATACTCGTATTTCCTTTTAACTTTTGGGAGAACTTTCGGCCGAGATATGGTTTCAATCTAGTTTTTGTGATTATTGCTTTTTTACTGATAATCGAAGCTGGATTAATAAGTTATTACTGTACAGTTTTGGTTCCTTTAGGTTCCGATATATTAGGATACAGTTTTTCAGATATCAAAATGACGATTTCTAACTCTGGTGGGGTCTCTATCCTGCCATTTATCGGTGTTATCGTTATCATCGCTATATATTTCGGATTATATAAAGTAACCTCAAAATATTACCATTACATCGGTAGAATGTATCCTTTTACAATTATCCTATTCAGTTTTTTCATTTCGACCCTGTACTTAGATGGAAAGCCGATAAATCAAAATAAAAGTCAATACCTTGCACTTAATATCTACAATAGTTCAACAGAGGACACCTCATATAACGCAGACATTGAGTATCCTTTAATTAAGCCGCAACCAGCAGAAAACCCATTGGGTGAATTCTTTAACCTTAAAGAAGAAAAGCCAAATATTGTTTTTATTATCGTAGAAGGACTAGGAAGAGATTTTGTCGGTGAAGGTGCAGAATATGGTGGGTTTACTCCCTTTTTAGATTCTTTAAGCCAAAAATCACTGTATTGGGAAAACTGTCTCAGCAATACGGGGAGAACTTTTGGAGTGTTACCCTCACTACTAGGGTCATTGCCTTTTGGCAAGAGCGGCTTTATGGAGCTTGAAAAATACCCTAATAAGCTTACCCTATTCAGTATTTTAAAAAATAACGGCTATCAAACGGCCTTTTATCAAGGCACCAATAGCTCATTTGATGGTGTGGATAAGTTTTTGCTAAGTGAGAATGTAGACTTTGTATTGGATAAGTCAGGTTTTGGCGCTAACTATACCATGCAAGAAGAAGATGCCGCGGGTTCTTCTTGGGGATATCCTGATAAGGAATTGTTCAAGAAGAGTATGAGTTTAAAGCGAGATGGTAGTAGCCCCAGAATTGAGGCCTATATGACCATTAGTAATCATGAGCCCTTTATACCCCCGAATCAAGAACATTATGAGAAAGAAGTGGCTAAAATAATGCCAGGTCTTAAGCATGATGTCAAAAAGATGAAGGTCATCAGAAAAAATGACAATGTTTTTGCAACATTACTTTATACCGATGATGCTTTAAAATTTGTCTTAGAATCATATAAAAAACAGCCGGGTTATGACAACACCATATTTATTGTTACCGGTGACCACCGATTGATACCGATACCGCAGCGGAATAACTTAAGTAGGTTTCATGTGCCTTTGATTATGTACAGTCCTCTTTTGAAAAAGACCAGAAAGATAAGTGCCATCTCTTCACACTTTGATGTAACCCCAAGTTTATTGAGTTTACTTGAAGGACATTATGAGTTAAAAATGCCGAAAAAAGTTGCCTGGATGGGTGGTGCTTTAGATACAAACGAAAAGTTTAGATCAAAAAAGAATATTCCTTTAATGCGAAACAAAAATGAGCTTAAAGAATATGTAAGCGGTGACAAACTATATTCCGATGGCGCTGTATATAAAATAGATACCAATATGGATCTTAGTTCTTCTTTTGGTGGCGGAGACATAAAAGCCAAACTAAAGGCTTTCAAGTCTATGAATGCCTATGTGACCACGAACAATAAAATAATTCCTGACAGTCTGGCCATTTTTAGTATTAAAAAGGAAAAATTCACAGAGAGTGAAATGGTTTGGATAAATAGTCTTTATAATGGACAAAATTATGATAGATATTATATGATAGCTAGAGATTTAGCTTTTGAAAAAGACTATCAAAAATCACTTCTACTTTGCCGTTATGTACTGTCTGAATCGCCAAGTCACATAGATACTAAAATACTTAGCGGACGAGTACACGCATGGAAGCGAGATCGGGAGAAAGCTATAGAAATTTTTAAATCTTGTATTAAGGTAAACCCAAATTATATAGATTCTTATGCAGCACTTTTTGACGTTTATTTTTGGGAAGGAAGACACAGGGACGCATTAGAATTAATCAACATAGTAAATCAGAACAGTTCTAGTGCCCATATGATTTCCGATAAAATAGCGAGAGCAAAACGAGAAGCTAGAAAAGCGGGCGTAAAAATATTCAAAAAACCCGAAAACGATAAAATAGTTGCCGCCTTAGATAATGATTAGTTTACGAAACATATTTTACCTAGGCTTTGTGATGATATCATTTTTAGGATGGTGTCAAGATGTTTCTAGTAATGAAACAGATATATCCTATCCAAAAGCCCATCAATTGGCTTATGATGGAAAACATGAATCGGCTAAGGTTATTCTCGTTAAAATAACTAATGAAGAACCTGAGAACATTCAAGCGAAAGCATTACTGGCCAAAACCTACACTTGGAGCAGAGAATATAAAGAAGCTAGAAAAATATTTAATGGATTACTGGTTCAAGAACGAAATAATTCTCAGTATTGGATTTCTGCGATAAAGAATGAACTTTACGCAGGTGAAAATATGATAGCCTTAGGCCTTGCGAACAAAGCCATTTTCCAAGGAATCGACAGTAACGAAATCCTCCGTTTAAAGCAACTGGCCAGCAATCGTATTCAAAATAGAGATTATCCAGATTTGGGTTGGCATAACACCAATCAAAAAATCCACAACAGGTATAAAAAGTCAAAAAACAGCAAACAAGTAGATAGCAAAGAGGGAATAGCCACATCTGAGATTAAAAGGGAGGGTGTTACTGAGAGTAGGCTAGGGGTTGATAATGCCTATACCATGTTCAATGAACGCTACGAACCAATATTTTTTTCTAATATATCATATAACCACAGAACAGAAATCGGAAGTATAATTCCAAGAATAAACTACATCAGTAGATCTGGGAGAAACGGTCTTCAATATGAAATCGACCTCTACCCCAAATTTTTAAAGCGCTTTTATGCCTATTTAAATTATGGGTATTCTAACGACGAAATTTATCCATCACATAAGGCTGGTGGAGATATTTATGTAAACTTACCTGGTGCCATTGAGTTTTCGGCAGGTGGTAGATATATTGTAACACAAACAAGAAATGTAACCGCGATTACCAATTCTATTGGTCATTATCGTGGCAACTATTATTTTTCTTTACGCTCTTTTATAACACCAAGACCAAATAACCTTACCCGCATATCTGCGAATATATTAACGCGAAAATACCTTAAGGATGCAGAGAACTATTACGGATTTAGTTTTGGAGTGGGGTATTCACCGGAACTTAGACAAACTATTGCAGGTGATGTATTACTTGCTGAAACCCTGTTATTTATTGAATCACAAAGATTAGGGCTTGAGTATCAATTTACCAGTAAGAACAATCAAAATATATACAGAACTAGACTTGAGGTACGAAGGCAAGAACTTGCATTTGATTCTGGTAATTTCTTTTGGGGCATTACCGCAGGACTTACCTATAATATTAAGATTTAAAAGTCTAACCGAGATAAATTTCAATTGTTATTCTTTGCTGAATGCCCATTTATCGGCGTACATTCCATAAACGAGACCTATCTCGTTATCATATACATACTTTTCATCTTTGCCAGCGTCAAAATTTACATGGTACACATAAACCTTTATGCCAGCATCGCGCAGCTGTAATAGTAATTTCTTCTCTCTCTTTATCATTCTTCTAGATAGGGCAATGTACTTGACATTATTAATCTTTAGAAAATCTAGTTTATCTCCTTTAATACTCATAAAAGGTATTTGTGAAATCATAGCATTCAGTCCATGGCTTGCCGCTTCTTCTGTGGCCATCACACTAAACAATTCCATAATTAGCCTATCCTTATCTACAAAAGATTCTGCAAAAGCTATAGGGTCGTTCAATTTATCTGTTACCAATGTAGCATCTGGGTGCGCCGAAAACCAATCGTTGATCCCTTTTAAATCCATGGTAGTGTAATCTCCATAGATCTTATGTTTCATGAACTCTTCATGTGTTGGAGGTAGTTCTCCGGTAAAATCGGTAAATCTAGACCACATGCCCCAATCATGGGCCGCTACAAGTTTACCATCTGAAGTTTCAATAACATCAAGTTCAAAAAGGCGAAAGCCTTTGGCATAACTCTCATCAAGGGCGTCTTTAGTGTTTGTAGATTTAATACCGTTCACTTCACCACCAGCATGCGCAATGTATCTGTCAATCTTAGGCTCAAAGATATATACCTCTCTAGGAAAGTAGATTTTGCTATCCTTTATCGTGTTTGACAATTGGATTCTTAAGTCAATGGAACTATCATTTATTTCTTCAACAATTTTCCCGTTAAGATTGTGCATAATATACGCTTGTCTACTTTTTATCATGCTTAATTTCGAGAGCCCAAGTTTATTTAGTTCTGAAGTATTTCCCGCTAAACCCTTTGCCGCAGAATCATGTGCTAGCATTAAAAAAGAGGCTTTATTGGTAAACAATTCTTTTAAAATTTCAATCATTGCCAAGGCTTCGTCTTCACTACCATGTGTATCATAAGTACGGTACTCCAATTTCTCATTTGTTTGAAAATGAACAATAGTCAAACCTCTTTCTACTTGTTCCGTTAATCCATTTAATGAAAATGCACTCTTTTTCTTTGTATTAAAACTGTGGCTCTGCACTTTAAGCAATCCCTTTTCTTCGGATTGCTCAATTATAGTATTCGAATCGTTGGCCCTAAGAATTGGGCCTGAAATCAACAAGATGAATAATAGTAATATTTTTATTGAATTTATAATGAGCGTTTTCATGGTAGAAAATAATACGTTAAAAGCAACTATAGTATAGGATAAACGCCGATAAATGCTCCTTATTGCGATTTCATATCATCCATAAATGCCTTAGTGTATAAGGACCTATATATGTGATGATTTTAGCATCTTATTTCTTGATATAGAAATGACAAACCTTAGAAAATTATTTTTCTGTAAGATACAGACTACACAAAAACCATTGTTTTAACAAGTTTTTAGTAAATCGATCAATTCACAACATTTTCACGATAGTTCACCACATTTTATTGTCACCTTATGAACTTTGAGATAAGTTTACAGTGTTAATAAAATGACCCAAATTTAAAACCTAATCTAAAATGTTATACGATACCTACGGTGAGGAATACCTTGCATTTTTACAAGAACTAAACGAAATTTTAAGTTTGAACGAATTAGCTGAATTGGATTACCTATAGCCTTTTTTGCCCCACAAAAACCTAAACTATGGAAAACCAAAATAACGAAAATACAGCCTACATGAATTTCATCAACAAGTTAAATGAAATTCTAACAGATTACAATATTTCCCAAATGAATTGTTCTTAGCGCTTAGTGTTACAATAATAAAGCCGTCTCGATAACTATCTTGACGGTTTTTTTTATTACCCTAAATATGTTTTTAGGATTTTGCTTTTCGAGTTGTGTCGCAATTTTCGAATTGCCTTTTCCCTTATCTGCCTAACACGTTCCCTAGTTAAATCAAACGTACTACCAATTTCTTCTAGAGTCATAGAAGGTTGTTGCCCTATTCCATAGTATAAACGAACCACATCTGCCTCACGCGGTGAAAGCGTATCTAAAGCTCTATTAATTTCCGTGTTCAAAGACTGATGCATTAATTCCCGGTCAGGTTTTGGAGACTCTCCTGCACGCATGACGTCATAGAGATTAGAAGTTTCACCTTCCTTTAAAGGAGCGTCCATAGAAACGTGACGCCCAGAATTTTTAAGTGACTGCTTAACCTCGGTAACGGTCATGTCAAGTTCTTTTGCGATTTCTTCCGCAGAAGGTGGTCGCTCATGGGCCTGCTCTAAATATGAAAATGTCTTCTTGATTTTATTTATTGAACCAATTTTATTCAATGGCAAACGAACAACTCTTGATTGTTCGGCCAAAGCTTGAAGTATGGATTGGCGTATCCACCAAACGGCATAAGATATAAATTTGAATCCGCGGGTCTCATCAAATCGTTTTGCCGCTTTAACCAAACCAACGTTTCCTTCATTGATTAAATCAGGCAGTTTTAAACCTTGGTTTTGGTATTGTTTTGCAACAGAAACAACAAATCGTAAATTCGCATTGGTTAACTTTTCGAGGGCAACTTGATCACCAGTGCGTATTCTTTGTGCTAATTCTACTTCTTCTTGGGCAGTTATTAAATCAATTTTACTAATGTCTTGTAGGTACTTATCTAAGGATTTGGATTCTCTATTGGTAACCTGTTTAATGATTTTAAGTTGCCTCATGCGTTTTTTAGGTTTTTTAAGTATTAACCCTCATTATACATTTTTAGAATCATTTTTCCTAATGACCTAGGGCTTTATTATCAAAAATTTATGAGCATTGCCAAAAAACAGGATGTTTTTTTAAGGGGAATATAATTGTTAATAGTATTTGGAATATTTCCTGCAAAAGAGTCTAGAACTAGGATTAAAATCTCATAATTTTGTAAGGTTTGTTATTAACTAATCAAGAGACATAGCCTTTTGGAAGTAGAAAAAGAAGTTGCAAGAAAAGACCTCTACGATTACCAATTAGAAGATTTAAAAAGAATCTTTAAAGAATTGCATGGTATGCCGAAAGGCAGCAATTTATTATATCAACTACCAACAGGTGGTGGCAAAACCGTGGTTTTTTCTGAAATTACGAGACGTTATATTGAGCAGACCAAAAAAAAGGTCGTTGTATTAACGCACCGTATAGAACTTAGCAGACAAACCTCTAAAATGCTACATGGCTTCGGGGTTAAAAACAAGATCATCAACAGTGAGGTAAAAGAGTTTGACGACCAAGATGAGTTTACCTGTTTTGTTGCCATGGTAGAAACCCTTAACAATAGGCTACAGGAAGAAAAAATAAAAATCAAGGATATTGGCCTTGTTATTATTGATGAAGCGCACTATAATTCTTTTCGAAAACTCTTTAAGTATTTTGATGAAGCAACCATACTAGGCGTTACGGCTACCCCTTTAAGTTCAAACATCAAATTACCGATGAAGGACCACTATAAAAAATTGATAGTGGGTAAATCTATAAAGTCTTTGATTGAAAAAGGATTTTTATCCAAGGCCGAACTATATAACTATGATGTTAGCCTAAAGAGCCTTAAACTTGGTATACATGGTGATTATACCGTAAAATCTTCAGATGAGTTTTATGGTAATCAAAGCATGTTGGGTAAGTTAGTTACCGCCTATGAAGAAGTAGCGAAAGGTACCAAAACCTTGATTTTCAACAATGGCATCAACACTTCTCATTATGTTTATGAAACCTTCAAAAAAGCTGGTTATAACGTTCGACACTTAGATAATAGAAACAGTGCCGCTGAACGAAAAGAAATTCTTGAGTGGTTTTCTAACACCCCTGACGCTATTCTAAGTTCGGTTAGTATTCTGACTACCGGTTTTGATGAACCTACAGTAGAATCGATTATTCTAAATCGAGCAACACGGTCTTTGACCTTATACTTTCAGATGATTGGTAGGGGATCTCGAGTTTTAGCGAACAAGAAGAAGTTCAACGTTATTGACATGGGTAATAATATTGCCCGTTTTGGCCCTTGGGATGAACCCCTAGATTGGCAAGAGATATTTCATTTTCCAGACTTCTATCTAGAAAATATTAAGAACGACGAGGAGATTGAACGTGAATTTATCTATGAAATGCCCGAAGAGCTTAAAGCCAAGTTCAGCAAATCAAAAAATATCCATTTCAATATTAAAGAGGAATATAAAAAGGTTTTCGCCCAAGGCGGAAAGTCTAAATTAGTGCTTGAGAAAAGTATAGAACAGCACGCACAAATATGTTTTGAGAATAGCGAAGATGTTTTTGACGCTCGTATTTTGGCAAAATCTTTAAAGGAAGAAATTCAATTTAGAGTACGTCAATATTCCTATTGTATTATGAACAACACCAAGAACTATAAAGAATGGCTCGAAGAAGATTATGAGCGAAAGCTACGCTCTAATATCTCAAAAAAATTTGCAGCATTAATGTAAAGAGAACTACATGCTTATAAGTGTGGTACATTTTTGTCACTTGTATTTGAGCTTGAATTTGTTTTTTGAACTTAACACATGAAAACAGCTCTCTTTATCGGTTTTGTCTGGCCAGAGCCAAAAACAACCGCGGCTGGCCATCGCATGCTACAACTATTAACTAGCTTTAAAACGAAGGGATTTGATATTATTTTTGCTTCTACAGCGCAGGAAACAAATTATTCTGAGGATCTTTCCAAATTAGATATTACAACAACCACAATTAAACTAAATGATAGCTCTTTTGATGAATTCATCAAAAAACTTAAGCCTAATATAGCAGTTTTTGACCGTTTTATGGTAGAAGAGCAGTTTGGCTGGCGGGTGGCAGAATCCGCACCTAATGCCCTTCGTATTTTAAATACGGAAGACCTGCATTCACTAAGAAACACAAGGGAAGTCTGTCATAAAAAAGGGGAGGGGTTCACTACAGAAAAGTGGATAGAGAATGATATGGCCAAACGAGAAATTGCCAGTATCTATCGTTCTGATTTAACGCTTTTGATCTCACCCGCAGAAACCGAGTTGCTGAAAACAGAGTTTCATATTCCTGAGGATTTGCTATTTACACTACCATTTATGGTGGAAGCAGCAGCAAATGAAAAAAAACAAGGATTGCCAAGCTTTGAGGAGCGAAAAGATTTCTTGTTTATTGGTAATGGAAAACATGCTCCGAATGTAGATGCCATTAAATATCTGAAAACTTCTATTTGGCCATTGATTAGAAAAGAATTACCACAAAGCAATCTTAATATCTATGGTGCATACTTGCCACAGCAAATTACTGAAATGCATAAACCGAAAGAAGGTTTTTGCGTGCATGGGTGGTTAGAAGATTTAGATAAAACACTACAACAAATACGTATTAATTTGGCCCCTTTACGTTTTGGCGCAGGAATAAAAGGAAAAGTAATCGATGGTATGTGTAATGGGACCCCTACCATAACAACTGCAATAGGAGCAGAGGGAATCCCAAACTACACTGACTATTATGATGAGCCTGCTAATCTTGCTCAAAAAGCAATTGAAACCTATTGCAATAAGGAAACTTGGTTGTTGGTTCAAAAATCAGGATTCAATACCATAAAAAATCACTTTTCCGAAGAGCAGCTTATACCTATTTTATTTCATAAAATTGATTTGGTCAGCCAACAACTAGAAGCCCACCGCTCTAAAAATTTCTTTGGCGCTCTTTTAATTCATCAAACAATGGCAAGTACCAAGTATATGAGTAAATGGATAGAAGAAAAGAATAAAAAGACCCTATGAATTTTGGCTTAAGATGTCTTATGTAATTTCGTTACCAAAATATCCTTTATTAGAAAAATATATCATAATTTAAGACCAAAATAATCAATTAAACTCTTTTAAAATGAAAAAAACCTTATTCGCTTGCGCTTTTGCAGGGGTTCTTCTTTTCAGCTGTGAGGTTGAGGAAGAAACACAGAATCTTGAATTACAAACTGTAAATCTATCCATGAAAAATATGGTGGCGGTTGATATTGCTCAACTACCTCCTGCAACTCCAATTGCTAAATTAGATTTAAAAACTTCTAACCTGCAATTCGCTAAGACTAACAATACTGAGCAAAATGAGTTCTCTGAACTACAGTCAAGAGCAGATGCACTTAATGCACTGTTGATACCTTATGGGGTTCAATTAGAAAAAATGGAATACTATAGCGCTGATGCTGCAGGTAGAACCGTCTTTTTTAGCGATACAGGAAATAAACAGCTGGGCTCTGATTTCGTTCCTAATGACCCAAGAAATGCAGGTGGGGAAACTGTGCCCTATATCATAGATGGCACACAATTGACAACAGCATCTGGACTAAATACTTTAGGTGCCATCGAAAATGTAATGAACACTTGGAATGAAGTTACTTGCTCCGATGGGCTTGAACTTCCTAACTTTGGAGTATCTCCATTTGATATTGGTTTTATTTCGAATGTGTTTTTTGGCTTTGGTGGTAGTGATGGTTTTTTTCCAGGTATAATCGTACAAGCGGGAATTTTGCCAAGTGACTTTTTTGATTTGGTTGCACCAGGTGGTGGTTCTTTTATATTGGGGGTTACTTTTACACTTACTTATATCGTAGATATTAATGAAGATGGGGTAGATGATGTAGCTATTAAAGAAATATATTACAATGATGCTTTTAACTGGCAAGATACGGTTGCTACTGGTGGTGGTGTAGATTTTGAAACTGTAGCATTGCACGAAACTGGGCATGCTTTAAGCCAAGCTCATTTTGGTAAGGTTTCAATTACCGAAAGTAATGGTAAAGTACATTTTTCTCCGCGTGCACTTATGAATGCTGGATATTCTGGAGTGAATAGAGTGGTAGAGAAAACCGACAAAGCAGGACATTGCAGCAATTGGGGCAATTGGCCCAATAACTAGCGTACCGTTTTTGGTAAAAAGGTCTCCTAAATGGAGGCCTTTTTCTATTTTTAAGGAATGTCGAAAGCCCATAATTTATGAGTTGTGACTAAACCCACTAAACATTGCTTTAAATACTTTGGTATTAGAATTTAATTACAATAAAGTACCATTTCAAATTACATACTTTATATATCTTAGCACCTATAAGCTAGTATATGAGTTCAGAAACAAATAAGACATGGATACAGCAGTTGTGGGATAAAAAGGTTCCACAATATCTAGGAACCTATTTTGCCGTAGGTTTTGGTCTTCTTCAATTTGTAGAATTTTTAACTACTCGCTATGACTTAAGCCAATATTTGGTCGATAAATATTTATTGGTGTGGTTTACATTAGTTCCGGCGATAACTGTGCTAATATATTTTAGTGACCAATTAAACCCGAAAACAGATTCTGGAACCATAAAATGGCCAAAATACTTAATTATAGGTAATGTAATTATAGCATTCGTGCTAGCGGGTCTTTTATTCAATGGTGATACTACGCAACAAACAGAGGTTGTAAAATTAACGGATGAAGAGGGAAAGGAAATTAAAGCATTCGTACCCTCCCTAAAAAAGGTTAAAACCATTGCCTGCTTTCAATTTGAAAATCTTACTACAGATGAAGAACAAGATTGGTTGGGGGTGGCTTTGTCCTATTTATTGTCCACAACGCTGGATCAGCGACCAGAGTTTTATACCTATTCGCAATATGGCTTGCATCCATATTATGATCAATTAGGCCTTCCTGCTTTTACAGTACCCAATGTTGGCATGCAACGCGAAATAGCGCAAAAATCACGAAATGATTATTTTTCTAGAATATCCTTTACCAAAAAAGATGGACAATTTGTTTTTACAGGAGATTTATATAGTTCAAAAAACGGTAAAAGCGTAGTTCAGATAAACGTGCAAAATGCTGATCCATATGTAGCCATAGATGAAATAAAGCAACAGATTTATGATAAAATCCCAAATCCTTTAAAAACTGGTGAAAGTCAAATTGATTTGCCTAGTTCGACTTTAATTTCTGAAAATATAGAGGCACTTGAGTATTTTACGCAATCGCGCATTACTTTTTATAAAAACCCAACGGGTTTAGAAGAGGTTGTAAGCTTGGCAAAAAGAGCGGTCGAATTAGATCCTACATGCGCTGTTTGTCATTATTATGTGGCCGATCCACTTTACGGAATGGGCAAAAGAGATGAGGCCATATTATCTGCAAAAAAGGCAATTAAATACGGGGCGTCATTACCAGAAAGGCTGCAGTTTTTTCTTAAAGAAATGCTCTATGGTATTAGTAATAATATGGATGCCTACATTAAACTACAAGAAATGCGTAGAAAAATGTTTCCGTATGAATTTAGCCCATACCAGCGTTTGTTACCTCTTTATAAAACCAATTATGGCCTAGATAGTACAATGGTCTTAATAAAGGAAGCTATAGCCAATGGAAATGTTGAAAAAGGCTTATTAACGCTATACAATTTACAGGTAGAGAATGAAGATTATATAGAGGCAGAAGAAACCTTAAATAGGTTTAGCAAAGAGTTTCCTGATAGGGAACAAGATAGAATGAAGTATGCCAATATTTATGAAAAGCAAGGTAGAATAGCGCAGGCAAAAGAAATACTTTTAGAAGAAGAAACTATAGACCCCCTGAATACTACTGTACAGACTAGATTGGCCTATTTAGATTTTAAAAACCAAGATATTGAAAGTGCTAATGACAGAATAGATAAGGGAATAAAAGAATCTACCACACTTTCCGATAGTCTTAATTTTTTATGGATAAAAGGATATTTTTTGAGAATGCGCGGGCAAGTAGATAAATCTCTAAAAATATATGCAGATTATGAACAGCTCGGTATAAAACGTAAGCCATTAAATGTGATGTTGACCAGAACCTTATCGGTAAAATGCGACCTTTATCAATCTATAAATCAACCAGAAAAAGTTGACGAACTCCTTACAGAAATAAGTAAATATTCTCCAGAATCTAAAATTGCCTATAAATGTAATATTCAGGCAGGTTCTTTATTTAGAGGATATGACATGGAAATAAAGGATGAAGAGTTTCTTGCCTGCGGCGAGTATTACAAGACTTTTGGTGATGGTTTTGAGGAATACTTTGAGCTGGTTAATTCGTATCGATTAGGCAATTATGATAAATGTCTCACAATTTTAGAAGAAGATAAGGGTCGGATAAAAAAATTATTAGCAGACGCCGGTTATTTTTTAGCTGATATTTACTTTAAAAATGGGGATATTAAAACTGCTAAAGATATCATCGAAAAGGCAATTGAGCAGAAAACAGATGAACCATTTTACTATTACAGAATGGCTGTTATTCTTGAGAACGAAAACAAGAAAAAAGCACGTGAATATTTAGATATAGCCATGCAATATTGGTCCTTGGCGGATAAAGATTTTATCCCCTTTAAAAAAGCAAATGGTCTAGCTAAAAGATTACTAATTTATGATGACGATAAAAGCTGACTCACCTTGACTCAATCCATATAATAGGAATGTGGTCCAACACGACCATCAACCTGAACCATTTCTATGTTTATATTATTTGGAGCTGAAAATGCCGTGAAGGTGTATACCGTTGGTTTATTCTTATAAATATAGCGTTGTGGCGAAAAAATCGGCGAATATCCATGTAAAGCTGCCTGATCAACGGCCTTATTAACATCACTGTAAAGAAAACCAAGGTGGTCTAGACCAATTCGAATGGTTCCTTCCTTTTTTCTAAAAGAAACATCTTTTGGATTGATATTAAATACTTTAGGTTCCGATAGTATAAGATTTGCATCGGCAACTTTTAAACTGATTGTGCCGTTTTCTTGTATTGCAGATTGTGCACTATATATTTTTTCAAAGAAAGTTTTCGTCTCTTCAACGTCTTCCACAAGAAATTGAATATGATCAATACTATATTTTGCGGCTCCAAACTCTTTCTCTGAACGCTCTACTATAACAATTTCAAAGCCATCGGGGCCATAAATACTGAAAGCTGGGGTATCAGGTTCTAAGGGCAATGATAGTTTATACTCTGAAATTACAGCTCCTTCTTCTTGAAGTTCTTTTAGCGCAGCTTTTATCGATGGTACTGCTAGTGCCAACCATTTTGCACCATAAACAGGTTTTGATTTTTCTGCTTTTGGTGAAATGA
>CALBVX010000033.1 GCA_937969515.1 uncultured Croceitalea sp.
ATGAATAGGGAATATTTAGCGGCAAACATTAAGGGATAAACACGACTTTTTTAAACATATGAATCCTGCTCCCATCCGAGCAGGATTTTTTATTTTTAAATATGCCTAAAAAATATTCGGAAGAGCGTATTAAAGTCCCTCGATTCAATGAGAAATCTGGTTTTTACACCACCCCTCAACGCTCAAAGATTATGGGCAAAATCAGGGGTAAAAATACCAAGCCCGAACTTGCTTTTAGAAAAGCGCTATACGCGGCAGGTTACAAATATAGAATCGATTATAAAAAACTAATAGGCAAACCTGATATTGCCTTAAAAAAATACAAAACAGTTATTTTTATAGATGGTGAATACTGGCATGGTTATAATTGGGAAGAACGTAAATCTAAAATAAAGACCAACCGTGAGTTCTGGATTGCCAAGATTGAGCGAAACATGCAACGAGACAAAGAAGTTAACCAAGAGCTTCTAGCGTTAGGCTATACCGTATTTCGCTTTTGGGAAACCGATGTAAAAAAAGAATTGGATAACTGTCTTCAAAAAGTAATCCTCCATTTAGAAGCGGTACAACAACAAATTAAATAAAATAAGTTAGCTTAGTTAACTAATTTTTCGCCATGATTACAGCACCAACCGTAAACTCTAAACTCCCAGATGTTAAAACAACAATTTTTACGGTTGTAGGTGACTTGGCCAGAAAACATAATGCCATTGATCTATCACAAGGGTTTCCCAATTTTGACGCTGACCCAGAGCTTATAGAACTTGTCAGCAAAGCAATGAGAAACGGACACAACCAATACGCCGGAATGAAAGGGCTTCCAGAGCTGCGCGAAATACTATCCGATAAAATTCAAAAACTTAATGGCCATCACTATTCCCCGGAAAACGAAATTACGATAGTAGCAGGTGCTACTCAAGCTATCTATACCGCTATTACAGCTTTCATAAATGCTGGTGACGAAGTAATTGTTCTGAAACCTGCATACGATTGTTATGAGCCTGCCATTAAAATCAATGGAGGCCATACCGTTCATGTAGAACTGGATGCGCCTGACTATGAAGTAGATTGGGAACTCTTTAAAACCAAAATAACTGCCAAGACCAAAATGGTAATCATAAATACGCCCCATAACCCCATAGGTCATATTTTTTCAAAAAATGATATGTTACGGTTACAAGAAATTCTACGTGGTACCAATATTATTTTATTGAGCGATGAAGTGTATGAACATATTATTTTTGATGGTGAAATACATCAAAGTGCCTCACGTTTTAAAGATTTGGCTTCTAGAAGCATCATATGCTCCTCTTTTGGAAAGACCTTTCATGTTACTGGTTGGAAAATCGGTTATTGCGTAGCTCCCCAAGAGCTTATGCATGAATTTCAAAAAGTGCATCAATTTAATGTGTTTTGTGTACCAAGACCGGTACAACATGCTTTGGCTACATACCTTGAAAAAGAACGCCACTATTTAGAGTTGGGTGCTTTCTATCAAAAGAAACGAGATTTCTTTTTAGATGCGATTAAAGGTTCACGTTTTAAATTTACCCCTAGCCAAGGGTCATTTTTTCAGATTTTAGATTATTCAGAGATTACAGATGAGAAGGATGATGAACTTGTAAGGCGCCTCATTCTTGAACATAAATTGGCAAGCATTCCAGTTTCAGAATTTAATTTAAACTATAGAAATGATAAAATGCTACGTTTTTGTTTTGCAAAAAAAGAAGAAACACTTCAACAAGCGGCCGATATTTTAAATAAAATATAACCTATTTTAAAGAAGCATTCACCTTTGTCATGAACTCACCTATTTTATTAGGTTCTAGCCAACGGGTAACCACGACCAAATCATTTTCCTTATCAATGACGATAAAATTACCTCCAAAACCTGCGGCGTAGTAGATGTTCTCTGAAAGCCCTTTCCAATGGCGACTTCCTTTTTTGTTCAGCCACCACATATAACCGTAGTTTTCATTGGGTTTAGAAGGTGTAATCGCTTTTGAAATCCATTCTTTACTTAATAATCGCTCATTTTTCCAATGACCCTCATTTAAGAATAACAGTCCGAAACGTGCCATATCTTCGGTAGAAATAAATAAACCCGCCCCAGAATGGCCTCCTCCGGTAACAGATTTCATTTGTATTCCATCAACTTCTGTCCACGCGTGTTTATATCCATACCAGCGCCAAGTGGTGGAGCCACCTATCTTATCCATTAAATTTTCTTTCAAGACCATAGGTAAGGGTTTACGCCAAACATGAGTTAAAGAATAAGCCAAAACATTTACACGAACATCATTATATTCCATAACCGTTCCCGGTTCTTTTGGTCTTTCAAATTTCCAATCGTCAACACCTCCTTCTCTTGGTGGCCTGTCCGCCCAATCTTTTCCTCCCCATAATTCTCCAGACCATGCAGAATTTTGTTGTAACAAATGTTCCCAAGTTATTTTTGAATTGTGCTCACCATTAAAGGTGCCGTCCCAAATATAATTTTCGACTTTATCATTTGTATTCGCTATCAATTTTTTATCTACGGCTAGACCGGCAACGGTGGATAAAAAACTTTTGGTAACGCTAAAGGTCATATCAACTCTTTTAGTATCGCCCCAAGAACCAACCAGATAACCGTTCTTTAAAATCATACCTGCTGGACCGCCTCGCTTTTTAGTGGGGCCTAAGATTTCATGAAAAGGCTCGCGTTCAAAACCCTTTAAAATAGCAATACGCAAATCTCTCGAGCCAGAATATTCATTATTCTTGGCGAACTCAATAGCTTCTGAAAGCTTTTCATTATTGATATTTAGCGTTTGGGCACTTTGCCCTTTCCAAATTTCATTGCGCTCAGGAAAGTAGTACTCCTGCCCGCAGAGAAGATTAAACGTCAACAGTATTGTTATACAACTCAGGCTTAACTTATTCATGTTATAGTTCTTTTCGCATTAACCAATCGGTTTGTTTGTCGTTTCCGATGTAATAGGGATGTGCATCAAACTTTATAAAACCATGTTTCTGGTAAAAACGAATGGCATCTAAATTATGTTCCCACACTCCAAGCCAAATATATTGTTTCTCTTTTTGTCTTGCGATTTTTAAAGCCTCTAACAGTGTTTTGGTACCTAAGTTCTTTCCTTGATGTTTATGAATAATATAAATCCGTTCTAATTCTATACCCTCTGGCTGTTTTAATTCGCTTTGGGCATCGAACTCATTTAATTTAAAGTACCCGATTAGTTGTTTCTTTAAATAAATGAAGAAGAAATGTGAAGCTTTGGTATTTAGTTCCCTTTTTAAAGTGGAATGTGAAAATGCTTTATGAATATAATCTTGAAAATCGCGTGGATTGTTCTGAACTGCAAAGGCATCTGTAAAAGTCTCGCGGGAAATTTTAGAGAGTACAGGTATATCTTTCTCACAACATTTTTGAAAATCCAGTTCCATATAACTAATGTAACCCAAATGCGAATAATGAAAAAGGGCAACATCATGGATGTTACCCTTTTAAAAATGTCTTTAATGAATCTTTATAACATAAAAAGCTTTTTTACTAATTGCGCAAAGCCAGCATAAAAATCATTACGATATACCTTGATTTCTTCTTCAATAGGCATATGGTTAAATTCTGATGTCATGGGGTAAATTTTAAGTGGTTAATTTGGGTAAATATTTTGTTATATCAAAACTAAACCACAACTATTAATAGTTAAAATTTATGTTGTGAATTCGAATTAGGTTGTTGTAAATGGAAAAACAAGTATGTTTTGATAGCCTAAACGAATAGTAATCTACATCCATCTATCGATATTTTTATTATTACGCCGATTAAATAAGGTATATAAAATATATCATAGTAATATAGGAGTCCCAAACAAGTCTTACTGCTTATTTAAATACCTACATGCGTATGAGTTATGATTTGAATCCTTTATTAAAAAAGCAATTGTCCGAATTCGACAGCTTCAAAAACGGGTTCGAAGACTTTCCATCTTTTTTACAAAAAGTAAATGAATCTTACCTTTCTTTAGAAACGTCTATAAAACAGCTCGAACAGTCGCTCGAGATTCATAGAAAACAAAAAACGCACACCAATCTGAAGATCGAGAATATTACACGTAATGCGAACAATGCCGTTGACAATATTACCGAAGTAGTCTTTGAAATTGATTTGGCAGGAAATTGGATTTACTTGAATCAAGCTTGGGAAAAATTAACTGGGTTAAAGGTCATAGATTGTCTTGGGGAGCCATACTCAAAGTATCTTGGTATTCTAAAGCCAAAAGACAATCTAGAATTAAGCAGATTAATAAATAGCAGTTTTAAATCGTATTGTAAGGTGTTAGAAATCCATCCTAGCAATGGCGAACCGCATTGGCTTGACGTAAGTATAAAAACGATTTTTTCACTTTCTGGCGAACCCACAGGATATATAGGCACCATATGTGATATTACTTCGCAGAAAAAGGTAGAGCTTTCTTTGCTTCAGGCAAAAGAAAAAGAAATTCTGGCCAATAAGGCCAAAGATGAGTTTTTATCGACCATATCACATGAAATTAGAACTCCGTTAAATGCAGTAATAAGCACTTCGCATTTACTTCTTATAGAAAACCCTCACAGTTCACAATTAGAAAATCTAAATATTCTTAAGCATTCTTCGGAACATTTACTTTCATTAGTGAACGACGTGCTAGACTTTGGAAAAATAGAAAGTGGTAATATTGAACTGGAAAATGTTGAGTTTAACTTTTCGAATGTCATCAATAGTTTTTTATCGACATACTTAAATATTGCCGAAGAAAAAGAAATCAATTTTTCAGTAAATAGAGATTATGGTATTCCTGAAATTTTAATAGGCGATGCTACCCGACTAGCACAAATTTTAAGAAACCTAATAAGTAATGCCATAAAGTTTACCTCATCTGGTGGGGTTGTTCTTAATATTAAAAAGAGTAAGAAAACCAGTAAGCATGTAACTTTAAATTTTGAGATAATAGATACGGGTATTGGCATTTCAACAAGTGAGAGACAAAAGATCTTTAATTCGTTTACGCAAGCCAATACGACTACAGCCAGAAAATTTGGAGGCACTGGTTTAGGGCTTAGCATTTGTAAAAAACTATTACAATTGATGGGCAGTAAAATTAACTTGCAAAGTGAGCCTGGTATAGGGTCTATTTTCAGTTTTCCTCTGACTTTTGAAATTGGTAGTGAAAATCAACATCAAAAACATCTAGAAATTCAAGAGAACAATTCAAATAAGTCACTAAGAGGGCTATCTGTTTTAGTTGCCGAAGACAATAAAGTAAATTGCCTTGTTTTGCGAAAGTTCTTATCTAAGTGGGATGTTTCTTTTGAAATAGCGACTGATGGTAATGAAGCAGTTGAAAAATATCAAAATGGTTCGTTTGATTTGATTTTAATGGATATTATGATGCCAAACATGAACGGTTTTGAAGCAACCAAAACAATTCGGAAGTTTGACTCCAATATACCGATTATAGCTTTATCAGCTGCAACTGCGGTGCATATGGAGAAAGAATACGATGAAGCCGGAATGAACGGTCATATTAGCAAACCTTTTAATCCTAATACATTATTTAGCACCTTAAAGAGAATGCAAACCATAGGATATAAAAAAGTCGATTATTTAAATTAGCATTTCAGGAACATTTCCTTCAATCAAAAGATTTCCTTCGGTAGCATTTTTAATTTCTTCAACAGAAACTCCTGGTGCACGTTCTAAAAGTTTAAATCCTTCGTTAGTAACTTCTAAAACCGCTAGGTTGGTAACTATCTTTTTAACGCATCCTACTCCTGTTAGCGGTAGGCTACATTTTTTTAGCAGCTTAGAATGACCTGCCCTATTGGTGTGCATCATGGCTACAATGATATTTTCCGCCGAGGCAACCAAATCCATCGCACCACCCATACCCTTGACCATTTTTCCAGGTATTTTCCAATTGGCGATATCACCGTTATCGGCAACTTCCATGGCGCCTAAAATGGTAAGGTCTACATGTTTTCCTCTTATCATTGAAAAACTAGTGGCCGAATCAAAAAATGATGCCCCAGGTAGCGTTGTAATGGTCTGCTTACCGGCATTAATGATATCTGCATCTTCTTCACCTTCAAATGGGAAAGGTCCCATTCCCAGCACTCCATTTTCACTTTGAAATTCTACACTAATATCGTCGCGTACAAAATTGGCGACCAAAGTTGGTATCCCTATACCAAGGTTTACATAATAACCATCTTGTACTTCTTGTGCGATTCGCTTTGCGATTCCGTTTTTATCTAACACTATTCTTAGTTTGAAGATTTTTTAATTTGAAAATTATGGCTTCTTGGAAGAAGAAATAATTTTACTTATAATTTTGATAATTACGTGCAACTCTTTAAATAATGTTTCGTCAGGTGAAGGATAAAATTCAGAACCCTCACATAACTTCAACCAATATTCAAACTCATCTGCTTCCTTCGCAGATATTTTAAATTTATGTATAAAATCTCTCTTGCTCTCTGCATTTTGAGCCTCGCGTATATTTGCGCCAATTGAAGTTCCACTTCTAAAAATTTGAGATGCCATTTCAAATTTCTGAAAAGAACGAAGTTCTTCAGAGAATTTTATAACCTTAAGTGCAAAAGCATACGTAAGATTTACAATTAAATTCTCCTTATCATTCCTCATCGCATTTTCAAATTAGAAAATCTTCAAATCAATCCATTCTTTCTCTTACAGTTCGCTGTTCTATTCGTTTCTCATATTTCTCTCCTTGAAAAATGCGTTGTACAAAAATTCCCGGAATATGAATTTTGTTTGGATTGAGCGTTCCAGCAGGAACCAATTCCTCGACCTCGGCAACTGTAATTGCAGCCGCCCCGCACATACACGGATTAAAGTTTCTTGCCGTTCCCTTGAAAATTAAATTTCCTGCTTCATCACCTTTCCAGGCCTTCACAAATGAATAGTCTGCTTTAAATGCAGGCTCAAGCACGTACATTTTACCATCAAACTCCCTTGTTTCTTTTCCTTCGGCTACTTCAGTGCCAAAACCCGCAGGGGTATAAAAAGCCGGGAAACCTGCCTGGGCAGCCCTACATTTTTCTGCAAGTGTTCCCTGAGGGGTGAGTTCTACTTCTAATTCTCCACTTAACATTTGCCGTTCGAATTCATCGTTCTCCCCGACATATGAAGAAATCATTTTCTTAATTTGATGTTTTTGAAGTAGCAAACCAAGTCCAAAATCATCGACTCCTGCATTATTGGAGATACATGTGATGTCTTTTATTCCTAATCGTACCAATTCTGTAATTGCATTTTCAGGAATTCCACAAAGACCAAAACCACCTAACATAAAGGTCATTCCGTCTTGTACTCCTTCAAGAGCTTCAGAAACGTTGGAAACTACTTTTTTTATCATCGCTTTGTATTAAAAATCCAAGTCTTCAAGATCATCTTCAGTATCCAAATCATCTTTCATCTCTTTGACAACTTTACTACAATCTACATTTATGGATAAATTGGAAGGTTTCTCAAAAGCATCTTTTGAAACGCCCAAGGCTTCGTTGGCATAATTGGCTTTCATATACAAGCCCCAAATAGGTAAAGCCATTGCAGCACCTTCACCATAGGCACCAGAATTAAAATGAGTAGCTCGTTCTTCACCGCCAACCCAAACACCAGTTACCAAATTTGGCACCATACCCATAAACCAACCATCACTGTTGTTTTGAGTTGTACCTGTTTTGCCAGCTATTGGATTCTTAAATTCATAAGGGTATCCAGTAATTATTTCCTTATACTTTGTTTGATTTCTCCCAAAAGTATGTCTTAGTCTTGCTCCTGAACCATATTCTGTTACTCCTTGCATTAAGTTCACCATGGCATAAGAAACATCTTTACTTAAAACATCTTTGGTTTCCGGCACATACTCATACAAAACGGTTCCATACTTATCCTCTATCCTAGTTACCACCACAGGTTTTACATACACCCCTTGATTGGCAAAGGTACCATATGCTCCTACCATCTCAAATACATTCATTTCGAGTACGCCTAATGCTATAGCGGGTACTTCTAAGATATCTCTTGTTATGCCCATGCTTTTTGCAATTCTTGCTACGGAACCTGGGCCTACCTGATCTATTAATCTTGCTGTTACTGTATTGATAGAATTTGCCAAGGCTTGTTTTAAAGTTTTATTTTCTCCAGAATATTTACCATTAGAGTTTTTTGGGCACCAGGACTCTGCATTTCCATGTTTTCCGGCCTCAATACAATATTGAGTGTCCGGCAAAGAATCACAAGGTGAATAGCGCAGTTGATCTATAGCTGCTGCATAGACAAAAGGCTTAAATGTAGACCCTGCTTGTCTTGCACCTTGTATCACATTATCATACTGAAAATGCTTATAATCAGTGCCCCCTACCCAGGCTTTTACATGGCCCGTTTGAGGTTCCATCGACATCATGGCCGTTCGTAAAAAGGTTTTATAATAACGGATAGAATCCATAGGGCTCATCACCGTATCCTTTTCGTAAGAATCACTGTTCCAATCAAAAACGGTCATATTTATCTTCTTTTTAAAAGAAGCCCTGATTTCGTTTTCAGATTTACCCTGTGCTTTTAAAGCTTTCCAACGAGAGGAAGTTTTAATGGC
>CALBVX010000034.1 GCA_937969515.1 uncultured Croceitalea sp.
AACTCCGCTCTCTCACCGTGGGTGGAGTTTTTTTATTCTGATACCAATTATCAGGCTCGAGTGGTGGAATTGGTAGACACGTTGGACTTAAAATCCAATGGACATTAGTCCGTGCGGGTTCAAGTCCCGCCTCGAGTACCACTAGAGAAGCTCTTACACAGTAAGGGCTTTTTTTATGGAGTAAAATGGCTAAACTTTTTTAAGCGAAATTTTATAACAAACAAACCAATTCATGTGGAATTGGTTTTTTATTTCTAAAAGGTTTGGGTGGGACTCAGCAAAGCTAATTCTCGCCTCGAGTACCTAAAAAGCTGAAACAATTGTTTCGACTTTTAATTTAATCCTCGACTTCTAACTCAAAAATATCATTTACAGAAATTCCAAACACCTTAGAAAGTTTTAAAGCCAAAACTGTGGAAGGGATATAGCGGTTTTTTTCAATAGAATTAATCGTTTGCCTAGAAACTCCTAGTAGTTTTGCTAAATCTTCTTGGGTCAAATCTTTAATAGCACGTTGTACTTTTAAGTTATTCTTCATCTTAAGCACTGCGTTTTAAAGCATGAAAGAACATAATCTGAACCAACAAAATATAGAGCAATACTTGAAAGTAACCATTGTCTATTTTCGCATTTGCAGGGTCTAATAAAGATTCGATACCATAAGTCACATAGGGTTGTATTAAAGCATACAAAACACCTATAATCAATGCCAACCGATAAGAAGTTGCTCGTAGGCTAGCCATAAGTTCATCCTCTATTTTTTCTTTAGAGATAGAAACCATTAAAAAACCTAAAATCATAACATTACGTAAGACTGGTTTTACCCAAGTAGGTTCATCAACAAATTTCTTTGCTATCATAAGCACAAAAGCACCTATTATAATTGCCCATCCTATCTTCTTGTACTTATTGGGCAATTGAAACTTACCCCAACGATGTAACTTGTTACGTTCAGATTCACATATATTCTTCATACTATTAAAAGTAAAGTTTAAAAGTCTAAATGTATATTTTATTTTCCATAATGACAAATATACTTTACATTTTACTATAAAAATAAACCGAAGTATACGCTTCGGTTTATCATCATTCTTTAGAAAACAAGGTAGGTGCTTAGTACCAATAGTGTTATTAGACCACCAACTATCCAGGCATATTTCCAAGGTGTCGTATCAATTACATCGGTAACTTTTGGCACATAAATATCAGTTTTTGGCTTAATTAGACCCACTACTAACATGATAATTACATTTACTACAAATAGTATCCCCATAATATGCAAAAAGTGCGGATATGCTTCTGCCTTAATCAGCGCTAATTCAGCAGCATTGGTTATGCCTGAAACCTTTGCTTTTTCCATAGCACTTTCGACCATACGAGGACTAATAATAAATTGGCTTATAAGATACATTAACACTCCACCTATAAGTACAATTTTTGCTCCTACAGCTGGTACTTTTTTGGTTAGAATGCCAATAAGCACAACAGCCAAAATTGGAACACTTAAACTACCGAGCGACTCCTGTATATAAGCAAATAAGCCGTCAGGAGCATTTCTGATAAATGGCGCTATAGTCATAGAAATAACTGCAAGACCTAAACCAAAACGTTTACCCGCTTTTACTGTTTGCAGCTCTGAAGCCCCTTTTTTAAAGAATTTTTTATATAAATCAAATCCGAATAATGTGGCACTACTATTTAATAAGCTATTAAACGAACTTAAAATAGCCCCAAACAATACAGCTGCGAAGAAACCTAATAAACTGGCAGGTAAAACCCTTCTCACTAATTCGGGATAAGAGGCATCTGCATCATTCAATTCGGCACCGAACATGTTATAGGCAATAATACCTGGAAGTACTACAATTACAGGAATTAAAAACTTCACAAAGGCCGCGAGCAAAACCCCTTTTTGACCCTCTTTTAGACTTTTCGCCCCGAACACACGCTGTAAAATAGACTGGTTGGTACCCCAATAATACATCTGAGCTATCATCATACCCGTGAAAATTGTACCGACCGGAATGGACGAAGTTGGACCACCAGTAACATCAAATTTATCTTGATTTTCAGACCATAGTTTGGTCAGCCCCCCTGAGATAGTACCGTCATCGCTAATCATTGATAATCCAAAGTAGGGAATCAATAATCCACCAATCAATAGGCCAATTGCATTCATCAAATCTGATACTGCTACCGCTTTTAAACCACCGTAAATAGCATAAACGATACCTATTAATCCAATACTCCACACACATATCCAATAACAAGCCGTTTCAGAAATACCTAATACCTCGGGCAATTGAAACATGGTAATAAATGCCTTGGACCCTGCATATAATATTGTAGGCAACAATACAATTCCAAAAGCAATAAGGAACAAAACTGACAGAATCGCCTTTGTATTCTCATCAAAACGACCCTGAATGAATTCAGGAATAGTCGTAATGCCCTTTTTCATGTATTTGGGCAAAAACCAAATGGCCGTTATCACCATTGCGATTGCAGCAAGGGTTTCCCAGGCCATTACCAAAATACCTTCGGTAAATGCCTGACCGTTTAGTCCGACAATCTGTTCAGCAGAAAGGTTGGTTAATAGTAATGATCCGGCAATGGTAAGCGCACCTAGACTTCTTCCACCAAGGTAAAAGCCATCGGCAGATTTTTCATTCGTTTTTCTTGTGGCGTACCACGCCACCCCAGCTACCAATAGTGTAAAGCCTAGAAAGGAAATAATGGATAATGTCCCCATATGTTGGTTGTTTTAGTTAGTTAGTCAGTCGTAACTGAGCCATACCGCAGATAGGAACTTTTAAAGCGTTAACCCCTTCCATTAATTCTAGGGTTTTTTCATTAACAATCGCTCCCTCGCAATCAAAAATTTGGCATTTAAAAGTACCAAAATTATGTTTAGCAACAAGAATTATGGATTTTGAAGGTTTTGCATTTAAAATATCGATTTGATTATGAGCAGATTCCAATTCGATAAAGTTATTTTCAAAGACACCTATTATTGCTTTTTTATCAGATGAAACCGATTTTAATGGATAATTTGCCATAGGCGAGGTCGGTATAAAATCACCTGACAACAATAAGTCGGCATTACTATTCCAAAAATCGGTGTAGAAACGAATCATATTTATATGGGCCAAAGGGGCCTCATGCAGCATAACCGAGATTTGCGGAACCCCAAACATTGTATTAAGGTAGTGCAAAGCGGCGTTTTCTACACTTTCATCAAAATGCCAGGTAACCATATCAGAATGAACTGCTGTCTCACCGCATAACATTTTAATATCGGCTATTCGTACGCGGTTCATGGTATAATCTCCCGGGCAGTCAAAAGCACGAAGCATATTACCATATTTTCGCATCGCCGGGCCCGTATATTTCTGTCGAAATTCTATAAAAATATCTGGATTCACTTTTTTGACCTCATCACTGACCTGCGTTAACAATGCATCTACAGCATCATTAATGGAAGCAAAATCGCGTTCTGCATTTGGCTCAAAACACGTATCTTGGTAAGCCTTAAAATCATCGATAAAGTCTAGTTTAAAACCATCTAAGCCCCAGTCTTTGACAGCTGCAACATAGATACCTACCAAGTAATTTCTGATTTCAGGAAACCTAGGGTCAAAAACAGGTGCCCATCGATGGTTCTCGGTCAAAAATTTACCTTTAAATCTTTGATAGGCCTTGGATTTTTTACCACAGAACGGCACAGAATACCATAATCCTACTTTCATTCCGAGATTTTGCATACCTCTTACCACTGCCCCAAAATCTTCAAAACGCTCTGATTGCCAATCGCCCGTATAATCGTAACCACGATTGTTATCTTCGGTCTGCCAGCCATCATCTATAATAATGGCTTCAAAACCTAATTCTTTTGCCAAACCACATTCTTTTAACAACAGAGCCTCATCTAAATTCTGATGAAATTGATACCAAGTAGAATACAAGGGTTTTTTTGCTATTGCGGGAACTGCGCACGGTTTTAGGGCCGCAAAGCTTTCCCACCAAAGCCCTGTTTCGTTAAGTGCCCGTGAAAAATGGATATTTCTATAGTCTAATCGTATTTCTATACTAAAATCCTTAATGGCATACTTGCACTCGGTAAACAGGATTATTTTACAATACACAAAATCATCTTCTTCGCGATACTTTGCCCCTAACTCAATTTTATTAATCGCATTGGAACACGAAAAACAAAGTATGTTTTCATCTTTATTACCAAAAAGGGAGATTACGGGAGAATCTATTGAGATTCTTGATTCATGATTCTCCAACTCCCAATCTGCCTCTATTCGTTTCGAAAAGTCGGAAGTAGGTTTCCATATCCCTTTAACATTTAAAGCGGGTATCTTCCACTCTAGCTCTATAGGTTCGGGAATAAACTTTTCATTAGATCGTACATCTAGTTTATAGATTACAATATCATCTTTATCAAAAATCGTATTTAAGGCGCAATCTGCATTGTTTCGGTTTTCAACAATCTTTATCTCCTCTCTCACTCTGTTTAGAACACTTCTCATTGTGTTATTTTTTTGTTCCACTCAAATACCCTAACGCTCTCATTATTCTGACCAACAAGAAACAGGCTATTATTCTCTCTATCTTTAATCTCAACTATTTGACTTGTATGCCCGGGAGCATAAAAGCCGCTTTCATCTACTGGCACTGGTTTAAAACTACCATTACCCCTTCCTTTTAAAAAAATCCCGTTCAGCGCGTCGTACCTTCCAAAATTACTTTCGGAATAAAAATCGTTTCCAGCCAAAAGCGCGTCTAAATTACCATCGCCATCGAAATCTTTTACCATAATCGACTTCAAAGGTGCTAGCTGACACTCAAATGGCAGAGAAATATGCTTAAACTTTCCATCTCCTATATTTTCTAAATAAGCACTTTCAAAAACACTGGCCGTTAAGGATACCTCGTTCAATGCTTCAATATTCAACAATGTCTTAAAATCTACTTCTGCAAACTGTTGGTAACTCTGATACCTATCCTTAAGAAGCGTTAATTGCTTCATAACATCATCTCTAGACTGCAAGGGCTTTAGTTTTTTTCCTTGACCTGTGTCGTAATAAACGGCTACTAAGGGGTCAATACTGCCATTTTTATCATAATCTCTATTATAAATGTAGATTGGATATTCTTGACTGGGGTTGACAAAATTGTTGAGTCCTTGATTACCTATTAAAAAATCAATATCCCCATCATTATCAAAGTCACCTTTTGCAATGGAATACCACCACCCATTGGAAACGATGGTTTCGTTATTCTCGGACTGAATTTCAATATTCCATTTCTTTAAAACTCCCGAATCATTTTTAAAAATTGTTATTGGCATCCAATCGCCTGCAAGCACTAAATCCGTCCATCCATCATTATCAATATCTGTCCACACAGCATCCCTGACCATACCGATATCTGCTAAACCTTCAACTTTTACATAAGAAAAACTTCCATTTTCATTGGACAAAAAGGAATTCTTAGGAGCTACGGGATAATTACCAGGAACTATATTCGAACCTATAAAAAGGTCTATATCACCATCTTTATCATAGTCAAAAGGTCTAACGCAACTTGTGGTTGATGTATTTAGAGGCAATTTTTCTTCTGTTAGTTTAAATCCTTTACTTCCAACGTTTTCATATAATCTATCTTGATATTCAGGTGCTTCGACATCAAATTCATTTCCACCACTACCCACATATAAATCTAGATCACCATCGGAATCATAATCAAAAAAAGCCGCAGCCGTGTCTTCATAAATGGAATCTAGTTTTTGTGTTAGTACGTATACATTTTGTTCATTTAGGCTCCAAACTGTACCTGGTTCTCCTTTACTGCCCCCAACAAATAGTTCATCACCATCTTCATCGTCAATATTTCCCGAAGCAAAACAGGGCCCCTCTTTAGAGTGCTGTGTCAGCAGTAACTGTTGGGAGCGATAATCGTTGGATGAATTCTCTTGATGTTTAAAAACAAAAGTGTCTGTGTTGTCAACGAAGTATGTCTCGCCGGTAGAATCTTCAAAATTTTCGATAGTTGCATCGACAATATCTAAAACTAAAGTTTGATTTGGCATAAGACCTGTTCTTCTAGTAATTTCACCTGTTGGCCATTTCACTTCTAACGAATCGATTCTGTTGTTTTTGAGACCGAAAAAAACGGTAGGATCAACAGAAGAAAGATAGCCGCGAATGATTGATTGAAAATGCGTTTGTAATTCTCCTTGACTCCAAACCGAAACCTTTGCACCAATTGCATCTTTATTCTGCTCTGGTCCTAAAAGTTTTATTTTCAAATAATTATAGTTCTCCCTTGAGGAAGCGGTATTTTTAAGAATAAATGCTTTCTCGTTAATGTTATTCACGATTAGGTCCAAGTCTCCATCCAAGTCTAAATCGGAATAGGCAGCACCATTGGATAAAGAAAGTCTCTTAGTGCTCCAAGAGGTAGAAACATCATTGAAGTTTACATTTCCATCATTTTCAAAAAAATAATTTTGGAGCTTAACCGATTTCTGGTTTTTTACCAACTCCTTAATTCTCTTATCTCTACTTTCTGGTGTTCCAAAGACATTAGACTGATTGGTATAGTTTATAAAATCTAAGTTGGTGATATCTAAACCGTATCCATTGGTAATAAAAATATCTTTATCGCCATCTGCATCTAAATCGACCAACAGAGGAGCCCAACTCCAATCGGTTTGCGCTAGTTTGGCAGCAAATGAAACATCGCTAAACTTTAACGGACCGCCATCACTGAGACCGTTATTAATTTGCAATGTATTCCGCATATATTGCGGCGAGTACCCATTCTTTAGGCTTAGTTCGTACTTATCGTAATTTGTGGAACCTATCATTGTTTTGAGGCGGTTATAATTTTTGGGTAGCATGTCCAAAACTATAATATCAGGGTGTGAATCATTATTTATATCGGCAATATCAACCCCCATACCGTTATAGGTTTGATGTGCCAATAATTCGCTAGATGATTCTTTAAAATAAGCACCTGTCCTGTCCGAAATTTTTGAATTGATATAGAGTAAATCATTGGTAATAAAGTCATTTGCCACATAGACATCTATCAAACCATCATTATTAAAGTCATTTATACCTACGCCTAGTCCGAAACCTTTTTCAACTTTTCCCAACTTTTCTGAAACCTCTTTAAAAATAGGATGTCCTACACTTTCAGAATCATCGTTACGCAAAAGAACATCACTTAAATGATTGGGAAAATAACGTTTTGGTATTGGAGAGTTTTTATCAAACTGCACATTTCCGTTTCTAACGATGTAAGCATCTAAATCACCATCTAAATCGTAATCAAAAAAAACCGTCTGTTGCGAATACTCTGCATCATCTAAGACATATGCCTTCGCATTCTCAACAAATTCGGGAATTCCATTTTCATTCACTCCCTGATTTATAAACAATAAATTATTACAGTTGCCATCGCAATTGGCACCACCAACACTAAGGTAGATATCATCGAGGCCATCGACATTTATATCAATTATGGAAACCCCAGTTATCCAACCTTTTGTTTTAAAATTTGATTCTTCTGTAGTATCAAAAAATCTTAAATCACCTTTATTTAGATAAATTCTAGAATTAACCTGATTACCTGTAAATACAATATCAGGAAGCCCATCGCTATTAAAATCTCCTATCCCAACTCCCCCTCCGTTATAGCAATATTGAAAATCAATAACATTGATTTTCTCATTTATGGTAATTGTATTTGAAAAGTCTATATTGGTAAGTTCTGCATCCACATATTCAAAAAGTCTAGTTTCCTGTTTGCTTTCACATGAAAACAGAAAAACAATTACACTATAGAAAGCTAGTTTTTGGATACTCATCCTCATTTTTAATCCCACGGTTTTTTTAAATTAAAAGCCAAGCAATAATACATCACTTGGCTCTTAATAACTACTGAACTTAAACTAAATCAAACTAAATATTTATAATCAAAGGTTGTGTTTAGTACCCTGGGTTTTGGTTCAAATTTGGATTGGCGTTTAATTCTGGAACCGGAATCCAAATTAGCTCGTCACGTCCTGGTGTGAATACTGCACTTTCTCCAGCTAGAGATTTTGGGTGCCTTCCGCCTGCTATCGTAGAACCTGCACCTAGCACCTCTTCCGCCAAGCCCCAGCGCACTAAATCTAGATAGCGATGGCCTTCACCTGTAAGCTCCATAATTCGCTCTTCAACTATCGCATCAAAAACCTCAGTACTGCTTAATGTATTTGGCAAGTCAGCTATTTGCGCTCGTTGCCTCACTTGGTTAACCAATGAGATTGCTTCTGGAGTATTTCCATTTTCATTTTCTGCTTCAGCTAGCATTAAAAGCACATCAGCGTATCTAATTATTCTCCAATTCAATCCAATATTTTCTCCAAAGGGTGAAATCTGATCACGAGTACCCGCAAACAGCATGGCATATTTACGAGTAAACAACGGATCCACCCCTGCTACTTGTGCTGCTTCAATGTCTCCGGCAAAATCTTCCAAGAATGGGGTTCCACCATAACCGGTAGCACCTGGATAATCAAACGCTATTGTTTCATTTCTTCTGACTGTATCTCCATTATCCTCAAACGCTTGTAATATATGCGGATTAATGTAGTGCCCTCTATCTAAGCTGTAAGTCGGTGGTGCATAATCAATAATATAGTTACTTTGAGATCCTGTAAGCGGTATATCTGATCCCCATACAAAATTATCTTGCGCAGCAAATTGCAATTCAAAAACAGATTCTGAATTATTTTCACCTACCACATTAAAATTATCTCCATACTGTTCAGCAGGAAGTAAACTATACACTCCACTGGTCACCACAGCTCTTAAATCTGTTGCAGCTTCTGAAAAGTTGCCCATATATAAATTCGTCTTTCCTCTTAGCGCCAATGCTGACCCAGAAGTTGGTCTTCCCAAATCATTATCGGACCATGTTGCTGGCAACATACTTGCAGCCATGGCCAAATCAGATAACACCGAATTAAAGATTTCTGTTTGAGTCGCAGGAGATGGAAAAAATTCTTCTTGATTTTCAGGAGTGCTTAAAACTAAAGGAACATTGCCCCAAAAAGCCGCCAAATACCAATTTGCAAAAGCTCTCATAAAGTAAGCCTGTCCTAATACTTCATCCCTACCACTACCTGCAGGTAGGTTTTCATCATTTGCTTCCTCTAAAATGGTATTTGCCCTAAATATTGTTTGGTACAGTTGCGGAAACATATTTGATGACCACCGACTAACACCTGGCACGCCTTGTAATGTTGACATGGTTGTGTTATTTGCAAAAGGCACTACATTAAATGCATCTGATCTAAGAGTTGGACCCGTATGCACAACCCTACCCCAGAAAAATACTGCGGTAATAGGGTGTATCATTCCATTTACAGCAACTCTAAAATCTTCTTCATTATTAAAAAACGCTAATTGTGATACTGTATTTGGATTGGATATTTTAAGCTCATCCTCGTTACAACCATTTAACGGCACTAGCATAGCGGCCAATAGCGTAACAATCATAAATTTACTTGTTCTTAATTTCATTTTGTCAATTTTCTAATTATTCATAAACAATTTAAAACGATACCTGTAATCCTAAGATGAATGTTCTTGGTCTAGGTTGTGCGCCTAAATCAATACCTCTACCAAGAATTGGTGGTGTATTATTTGGGAAACCAAAAAACCCACCTCCAGTACCTACTAGAGTAGATCCAATTTCGGGATCATAACCACTATATCCTGTAATTGTGAAAACATTTTGCATGTTATAAAAGACGCGAGCGCTACTCACCCATGGCAAATCGATTACCTGTGTCAAATCATAACCTATCTCAATAGACCTTAATCTTAAATAAGAGCCGTCTTCTACAAAGAAATCTGACGGTAATTGATTACCAGCCGCATTTGGCAAAGAAGCTCTAGGAATATTTGTAGTTGCGTTATCTGCCCCTGGCGATCCAAAAGCATTCCTTAAGAAACCAAATTTGTTTCCATCTAAGAAAAATGTTCCTGTGAATAATTGGGCGTTGTAAATCTCGTTTCCTTGAACTCCATTTAAATTAAGACCAAAATCCCAATTTTTATAAGTTCCATTAAAGTTTATACCATAAGTAAAGTCAGGGATTGGAGACCCTAAATTGGTTCTATCATCGTTGTTAATTTGACCATCACCATTGATATCAACTCTTCTAAAATCACCTGGTTGTAAAATGGCTCTTCTTTCTGGGTCATTTGCCAAAGCTGGGTCATTATCGATATCACCCTGGCTTCTATAAAGTCCGTCGTTTTGAAATCCAAAGAAAAAACCTATTGGCTGTCCAACTTCAAATCTATTGGGAGTATTCCCTTCTTCATCTATGGATGGTCCGACTAGAGGATTTGGTAAAGCTGTTAGTTCATTACTAAAAGTTGCAAATGTCAATCCTACATTAAACTTAAAATCTCCACCGTTATCATGATCATAATTTGCTTGTAGTTCAAAACCAGAATTACGGATCGAAGCAGCATTTTGAGTTACCGGCGTAGCAGAACCTGTAGTAGAAGGAACAGCAACTGCAGCAAGAACATCATTGTTATTTCTCACGTAGTAGTCCATCCCTACGGAAAGCTTGTTATTCAATAAAACAGCGTCCAAACCAAAACTTGTTGATTCTGCAGTTTCGAATGAAATATTGGGGTCTACTAGCGAAGTAATTGCAAAACCGCCCGCAGTCGTATTGTTAAAACTTACGTTCGAAGCTGGATTAAGTACTGATTGAAATAAATAATCACCTATATTCTGAGAAGCCAATTCTCCATAACCAGCGCGGAACTTTAATAAATTAAAAACAGAATCCTCTGGCCAAAAATCCTCATTACTAATTACCCAACCTGCTGAGAACGCAGGTAAGACAATACTGTTAAAATCACCATCCGCCGAAAATCGTGAGGAAGCATCTCGTCTGACAATAGCGTTAAAAATGTATTTATCATCAAACTTATAATTTACCCTTCCAAAGACTGAGAAAATTCTTGATAAAAATCTACCCCCTCCAGAATTTACAATAGCATCTGTAAAGCCAGCTATATTGGTAATATCATCTGAAGGCAGACCTTCTGCTTGTATTGCAATAGAATTGTTATCTATCTGTTGTCTAGCACCACCAAGTAACACATCAATATCATGCTTCCCAAAACTATTTTTATAGTTGATGGTTGGTTCGATGTTAGTGGATAAAATCTCACCGCGCACTTCAGTCAAATCATTTAAAGCATTTAAATTAACCTGAGCATCCGTTGGGCTCATATCAAAGCGAGGTCTTCTAAAATTAACGTATGTATTACGATAATCAACACCATAGTTTAAACCAAGTGTCAGGCCATCTATCACTTCATATTCTACTTTAAAATTGCCTAGAACGTTACGTTGCGTAGTTTGGTCATCCACCAATTGTGCCAATGCATAATTATTGGTACCTCCAGAACCACCAAATAAATTAGAATCAATAGCTTCAAACCCACCTAGTCTTTCTGGCGCTGAGGCTCTAACAACTGGTGCGGTAAAAGTACCGCTGCCAAAGAATGGATTCTGATTCAAGTCTCTTTGATTGTAGGAAAGAGATTCTTCGATTTTCCATTTTCCAAAGGTGAAACGGCTATTCAAGCGAATATTGATACGTTGAAAATCTGTACTCGTGACTATACCTTCTTCATCATAATAATTAGAAGAGAAATAATAAGAAGAACCTTCTCCACCTCCAGTGATATTAAAGCCAATATCTTGTATTGTTCCAGAATTTAAAGATAAATCTTGAAAGTCAGTATTTACACCATTATCTACAATATTAGCCGGAAGTCCTTCATTGGCACTTCTTTGATTTAAGAACTGAACAAACTCTGGTCCATCTAAAAAGTCTAGTGTTCTAGCAACCGTATTGGCCCCTCCACGTATATCTACAGAAACTTTTGGCGCAGAATTAGCAGTGCCTCGATTGGTCGAAACAATAATAACGCCATTTGCCGCTCTGGTGCCATAAATGGCCGCAGAAGTAGCGTCTTTTAATACCTGAATATCAATAATATCTTTAGGGTTTAAAAAAGTAATATCGTCTACAATAGCCCCATCCACAACATATAACGGGAAAGTGTTTGTTAATGAGCTGATTCCCCTAACAATTACATTGGTGGGAGCACCTGGCTGCCCGCCTCCACTTTCAACTTGCACACCAGCTAGCCTCCCTTGCAGCGCGTTAGTAGGGTCGGCACTTACAATCTGCTTAATTTCTTCTTGTTTGATTTGAGAAATTGCTCCTGTTACATCTACTTTTGCTTGTGATCCAAAACCAACAACGACAACTTCGTCGAGCAATGCGGAATCTTCTTCTAACAATACATTTATTGAAGTTTGCCCGGCAACTACTAATTCTTGTGTTTTAAAACCAATATAACTAAAAACCAAAGTAGCATCATCACCAACTGTGATGGTGAAATTTCCATCAAAATCAGTGGTTACCCCGTTTGTAGTTCCTTTTTCAATAATGTTTACCCCTGGGAGAGGCCCGTCAAAAGCGGAGACAGTACCTGTGACAGTGTTCTGCTGTGCAAATGTGCTATTCGCATAAATGAACACCAACAAAACCAGAAGTTTTTTAAGATGGCTTTTTTTCATAAAGATTGAGTTTAGATTAGTTTTTAATATGCTATGATAGTCTATGCTATTAAACAAAAATATGAAAGTTTTGTTAATATCAAAGTTTAAAGGCTAAAAAATACGGTTATCGTAAAATTTAAATAAAAAAAATATGATTTTGATTTTTCAGGCCCCTTATAAAGAACCTCTATCGATAAGGTTGGTAGGCACCACCGACTTGGAGTAGTTCAACTTTTTGATGTTCTTTGCCGTCAAGGTGGCCATTTCATTAAAATTTGCAGAGATAGAGGTGATACCTCCAAAAACTATTTCCTTTACCACGTGATCATTGAAAGAAAGAACACCAACATCAACACCAACGTTTAAATCTGAATTCTTGCAATCCTTAAGGAGGGACCATAAGTCAGCATCGCCAATAAAAAGATATAAATAGTCTTTTTGCACAGTATTTGAATCATAGCTCTCAACAACTTTCCCTTTAAACCCATACTCCTTTATAAATTTTAAATATCCTGATAAGATGCCTTTGGGGTAGTCAAAATCATTTCTATAAAAAAGCACGATTTCTTTATACTTCCTTACTTGGGGTAGAAGGTTAATTAAATTAGTATAGGTACTTTGCTCAAATTCTTGTGTAACATAAGTATATTCATTACCCACATTAAGAAATCTATCCACAATCAGTAATTTCTCAGGGCTTAATGTTTTAAGCAAATGCTTTACACCGTCACTTTCAATAGGGGCAACCACATATAGACCATACTTTGCTCTTATATTCATGAAAATAGTCTGAAAAACCTCTTCATTGTTATGGTGAAAGAAAACATCGATCTGCACCTTGGCACCTAACTCTTTTCTAAGCGTATTGTAAAATTCTTGTTGAAATCGTTGAAAAGAATACATTAAAAGGGCAATCTTTAAAAAGACTTTAGTTTTATCGCTTACTACAAAATAACCCTTGGTCTTTTTTGACTCTACAAGACCTCTATCTTTTAATTCTTCATAGGCCTTTACAATAGTTTTTCGGGCGAAACCTACTTCATCTACCATTGTATTTATTGATGGCATTTGGTCGCCCACCACAAGATGACCTGAATCAATTGCCTCAATAATACCCAAGACCAGTTGTTCATGCTTGGACAACGAATTAATCTCTTCAAGTTTTTTGATGAATTTGGCTAGTTTCACAAAAATTGATTGGATTGGTTGTTCACAGTTTGAATAATACGAAAAAAATAAGCCTTTCAGAAATTTTTAAAGAAATGATGTAGAAATTAAACGATTAATGTTAATTCTGAGCAAACATGTTAAAGGATTATTACTTGGGGTCTAAACCTAGAATTTCTTCCAAAAACTTGTTGGTTTCAACTCTTACCGATTTTAAGTCTTTTGAGGTAATATGTGAAGTCATTACATGGTCGCCCACCTCAGAAAATGCTTTCTTTCTCTTTTTTTCATTAGTAGTACCAAGCTCATTATACATTTTTAGCATTGCAGGCACCGAGACCACATTATCTTGAATTGAATCATTCTTATAAAAATAACCCAAGAAAACAGGCTGCTTAATTTTTTCAAAAGTTTCAGGAACCATGGTATAATCCATCATAGCCTGCAAATGTGTTAGCGCTTCTAATCGATATCTAGTAGTCCAATATTGATTTTTTAATTCAATATCGGTATCAAACTCGTGGTAATCAGAATCTTTAATAAACTTTGCCAATTGTAAACCCCAAGGCTTAGATAAAAGCTTTGCACTGCCATCATAAATTTCAATATTTGGTGAATAGAGAAGTAATGCTGCAATATCTGAATCATTACCGGCTAAATGTAATGCCAATGTACCACCTGTAGAAGTACCCATTAAAATGACCTTCTCACCCAACTGCTTGCCAATCGCAATAGCTTCTTTTGCAGAGCTTATAACTTTGTCTGCAGTTAAGTCTTTCATTGGGTTTTTTTCATCCAACCCATGCCCTGCCAGTCTTGGTAGATACAAATTACATCCATAGCGCTTTGCAGTATCCATATGAATAGGGTCTCCTTCTTCTTGGCTTGCAGACCAACCATGCAGATATACGATACTATATGCTGTTTTTGAAGGAATACTATCATGCCAAAATATCCTTGCTTCATTGTCTGGTCTGATATTCTTATTTTGAGCTTCCGCTCTATTAATTTCATATTCCAAGGTGGCCAAGTCTGAAGTAACTATTGGTACTGCAGTATCTAAATTCGGAGCTTCAACTTTAGGACCTAAAAAATAGGTTAATGCAAGCAAAGCAACAAAAATGAGTAAGGCTTTAAAAAGTTTAGAAATTATTTTCATTTTCTTGATTTATTGACAGTCTAAAGCGTATGAATCCTCATCATCCTTGGTCCAATCAACTGGTGGTGCATCTAATTGCTCTTGATTTACTAGAATGCAATTAAGTGGATTATCAACAATATTAAAATCGGTCAGCCCATTGTTATTCGAAACATCAATACTTAACAATTCATTTTCAGAAAGATTCAGCAGTTGCAATGCTATATTGTTCGATACGGTAATTTGAGTCAAGCCATTTCTGTCTGCTCCAATTTTTTCCAATATACTAAGTCCACTTACATCTATTCCGGTCAAGTTATTATCTTCTGCCCAAATAAATTTTAAAAGTGAATTATCAGATAAGTCCAATTTGGTCAACAAATTGTTTCGAACGTTAAGATTTTCGAGGTTCGTGAATTTTCCAATTCCTGATAAGTCTGAGATTCCTTTATCTTCAAGTGTAAGATTTTTAACATTGGCTATTCTACTATCCAGTACTTTCCCATCTTGCACATCATCTAAATTCAATTCTATAAGTGCATTCTCAAATGCAATATCAGGAATAGCCGTAGTGGCGGCAACTGGTTGTCTTTGATTGTCATTTTCAATTGATGACTCCCCATCGGTAGAACAATTAAAACTCAATAAAACAAAGATTGGAAGTATAAATTTTATATTTTTCATAGCAATTCAAAAATACAATATTATCTCATAATCAAAATTGAGGTAAGACTGTTACCCTAAACTATATGTCTTCATTAAAAATCTTATTAAAAAATCTAGGTCCTGGGCTACTTTTTGCAAGCATGGCTATTGGGACATCTCACTTGGTGCTATCTACTAAAGCAGGAGCGCAATATGGCTGGATCATGATAATACCCATTATTCTTGCGAATGTTCTCAAATATCCATTTTTTGAATTTGGTGTTCGCTACACCAATGTCACCAAAAAAAGCCTTATTGAAGGATATTTAAATATGGGGAGGAAATACCTCTGGCTATATGCCTTAATAAGCTTGATCAGTGTATTTACAATCTTAGCTGCCTTGTATGTAGTTACTGCCGGACTACTAATTAACCTTTTTAAAATTTCAAGTGTCAACCTAAGTTTAACAGCATTTGGACTCTTTATTTTTATTAGTGCCTTATTAATTATTGGTCGCTATCGTTTTTTAGAGATTTCATTAAAATTAGTTGTCTCCGTTTTATTTATTGCCCTTATTATTACTACAATTTTAGTTATAAACAAAGGCCAAATCACTCCAGTTTCCAACTTTCAAAGGCCAACGGTTTTTAATGAAGTAGGAATCCTATTTTTAATTGGCCTGGTTGGCTGGATGCCTACAGCGGTAGAAGCCTCAGGCTGGGTTAGTATGTGGAGTATGGAAAAGCTCAAATCAATGAAAAAGACTCCTAGTTTAAAGGAGTCTTTATATGAGTTCAATTTAGGTTATATACTTACCGCTTTGCTAGCTGTTTTATTTTTGGTGATTGGCTGTATGACACTTTACGGAACAGGTGCCGAGCTTAGTGGAAATGCAGTGACTTTTGCTGACCAAGTGGTACATCTTTTTACATTGCATATCGGTTCTTGGGCTTATTTTTTAATCGCAACCGCAGCATTTGCAACTATGTTCAGCACATGTATGACCGCACATGATGCAGTATCAAGAGTTAGCTTAGATGTTATTAATAAACTATATCCAACAAACACGCTATTCACTAAAAACCGCTCCTTTGCCTTTATGGTTATTTTTCTTGCCCTCATTAATTGGATAGTTATCAGTTCATTCGGAGCAAATATGGGAACCTTAGTTGCTTTGGCCACCTTTGTTTCTTTCGTGATGGCTCCAATTGTTGGTTGGATGAATTTAAAGACCGTTACTGGAAACGATATAAAAGATGAACACAAACCTAATAAGACTTTAAAGCTTTTGGCCTATATAGGCATGGTCTTTTTAGCGTTTTTCTCTATCTATTATTGTTGGATGGTTCTCTTTTAAATCTGTCTTTCTGTTTATTTTATTCAAAAAGCACATTATCGTTTAACACAACAATTAAAGAACGTTGGTTTTGTTTGTGGAGCATCTCTAAACAAAACACCCCATTGGTACAATTGTTAAGGATTTTATCTTCACCATAGCCGATTGAGTATAAAATATTAGTGCCAGAAACTCCATTGGCTTGCAAGTACTTTTTAATAGCATCAGACCTTGCCTGAGTAAGTCTAAAGTTAGTGCTGCTCCCCCCCCTGCTATCGGTATGTGTTTCTATTCTTAGTTGAATATTTGGAAAAGACTTTACGACCTCAACTACTTTATCCAGTTCAATAGCTATTTCAGGTGTTATTGTGGTCTTATTTCTTCCAAAAAAGAACTTGCGTAATTTTATAACTGTTTGGCCTTCTTTTTCTTCAACTAAATCATCATATAAAGACAAGGCTATATCTACATCAAATATAGTTTCTTGGTCATCACCAGTTACCGCAACCATTTCTTTAGTATATCGGGAATATCTTTCTTTAGAAGCATGTAAAATGACCTCTTTTCGCCATGGAATCTCGAAGCGATACATTCCATCGTCATCGGATATCACCTCACTAATAATACTTCCATCTTTATTCGATAATTTGACGGAAACATCCGCAATCGCTTTTTGACTGCCGTAAGGCTCTTGAACCTTACCACGTATTGTCAATGTTTTTAGCCCTGGTTTTTCATCTACCAAAAAGCCATAAACATCATCACTGCCTTTACCTCCAGTTCTGTTCGATGAAAAATAGCCTAGCAATCCGTCGCCATTATTTCTAATGATGAATCCAAAATCGTCTTTTTCAGAATTGATAGCTTTCCCCAAATTCACAGGGATACTAAAACTATCCTCAGATTCAAAGTTCGTTTTATACACATCCATTCCGCCTAAACCGTAAAAGATATCCGAAGAAAAATATAGGCTGTTCTCAAAAATATAGGGCGCTATTTCGTTACCGGGAGAATTGACTCGCGGACCAAGATTAATCGGGGCAGACATTATTTGTCCATTATTGGTGTAAACAAAGTAAATATCAGTACCTCCATAACCATCGTCGAACTTCGCCGAAAAGTATAGCTTACCACTATTAGCATCATAAAATGGGTAATAAAACGAAGTGCTTAAATCCCTTAACAAAAATCGAAACGCCCCATTAGTGGGTTTCATACCAATGGCCAGCGCATTTTTTCCATTATCATCGAACAAAAGTTCTCCATCCGAAGTGTTTGACAACACATAGATAAGACTGTTTAGTTCATTAGAAAAGTATGGGGTCGCCTTATGGAAATTTGAATCTTCAATTTCCATAAATTTAGTGGCCGTCGCCAATTGCCCAGATGCATCTGGAGTGCCTCCGAAAATGTCTAAATAAGCTTGCCCTGAAGGAGCAAAATTCTGTTTTTTAGTTTTTGGTCTTCCGCTTGTAAACAATAGTTTGTTATTGTAAAAAGCAGGCGAAAAATCTTCTTGATTACTATTACTGTTTAAATTGAATATCTTGTAGTTTAAATCACTATTGCCTACCGTATTCAATAATTCTTTATTGAACTTGGCGTTCTCAAAGAGTTCTCTTGAGAAAACATCACGATTATTCTTTAACAAACTATCGATTTTAGCAGTGTTACCCACCTTTATAAGGCTTTGCAACATCTTATTGAAACGATGCTTGCTCATAATCGAGTCTAATTTCTTATCCCCAGAAATAACATCAAGATAAGTCCTTGAAGCTTTTTCGAAATTTCCTGTTTGATAATAAGAATCCGCAAGATTCAGGTATTGTTCGGCATTTAAATAACCTTTCGACAAATCCGCTTCGTATGCTCTTACAGCTTGCTTATAAGCATATTGAAAAAAGAACTGATCTCCCTTAGACTGCTTTTGTTGCGCAAAACAGAGTGAACATGAAAAAAAGAATAAAATTAGCGTTGTTCTCATCTAAATGGGGGTTAAAAAAATCTGGGGGAATCTACTTGTTTTGGTTTTCCTTTCAGCTTATTATTTTTCTGTTTGTTTTTGTTGCGATTTCCACCTTCTCGTCCCAGATAAAATTTTAAAATAGCTTCATGCGAACCATTCGTGTAATCACCCAATCCGTTAGTATTATAATCATATGAATAGCCCAAAAATAGGGTGTTAGATATCTGAAATCCGGCCAGTCCGCTTACAGCATTATCAAAACGGTAAGAGGCTCCAAGCGTAAAAGCATCTAAAAACAGGAAATTAGCGGACAAGTTTACCGTTAGCGGGCCCTGAGGGATGTAATTAATAAGTGCCGCAGGTTTGAACTTGGTATTATCAGAGATATCAAAAACATAACCCGCTATAAAATCGACCTGTAAATCATTATCTATAACAGATTCCAACTCTTCGTCATAAATACCAAGGGTTAGAAAGTTGGGTGTAGATAGACCTGTATACCAATTCTCTCCATACATGAACAATCCACCCCCTAGAATCGGGTAGAACTGATTTAAATTATCTCCTCCTATAATGGGCTCAGAAGGGTTCTCAAAATTACCATCGGAATAATTCAAGTTAAGAAAAGAGCCACCCGCATCTAAACCAAAAGACAACCAAGAATCTGAACTAAGATTAACCTGATACGAATAGGAAACATCTATATATGTTTGAGATGATGGCCCAATTTGATCACTTACCACATTAAA
>CALBVX010000035.1 GCA_937969515.1 uncultured Croceitalea sp.
TTGTATGTTGAAAGTTGGTGTTCTTGGTGCCGGCCATTTAGGGAAAATCCATTTGAGATTGCTCCATCAATCTCAAAAATATGAACTAATTGGTTTTTATGATGCAGATGAAATTAACGGGAAAAAAGTTAGTGATGAATTCGGATATTCTTATTTCGATAATATCAATAAATTAATAGATAACGTCGATGTTGTAGATATTGTAACGCCCACCCTATCGCACTATGAATGTGCTAAGAAGGCCGTTGAAAAAGGAAAACATATCTTTATAGAAAAACCCATCACAAATACTTTGGAAGAGGCTGAATCTTTGTTGGATTTGGCTCAGACACATAACATAAAAGGCCAAGTTGGGCATGTTGAACGTTTTAATCCCGCATTTATAGCAGTAAAAGACAAGATTCAGAATCCAATGTTTATTGAAACACACAGGCTTGCCGAATTTAATCCAAGGGGCACCGATGTTCCCGTGGTATTAGATTTGATGATTCATGATATCGATGCTATTTTAAGTGTTGTTGGCTCAAATGTAAAGCGCATCAACGCAAGTGGAGTTTCCGTTATTAGCAACTCACCAGACATTGCCAATGCACGTATCGAATTTGAAAACGGTTGTGTGGCTAACCTAACTGCGAGTAGAATTTCACTCAAAAACATGAGAAAATCACGTTTCTTTCAAAAAGACGCCTATATCTCAGTAGATTTTTTGGAGAAAAAAGTTGAAGTAGTTAAAATGAAAGATGCACCAGAAAGTCCCGGTGACTTTGATATGATATTACAGAATGCCGAAGGCTTGAAAAAACAGATCTATTTTGAAAATCCTGAAATAGATACCAACAATGCTATTCTAGATGAGTTGGAGACTTTTGCGGACGCCATAAATACCAATACAGAGCCTATAGTTTCCCTAACCCAAGGCACAAATGCCCTGCGGGTTGCTTTACAGGTCATAGAGGCTTTTAAAAATTAAAACTCCCGCACTAGCGGAAATAAATACAAACTATTTTTATGAATACAATAGCTGTTATAGGTGCAGGAACAATGGGAAACGGAATCGCCCATGTTTTTGCCCAAAATGGACTACAAGTACATCTAGTAGATATCTCTCAAGATTCGTTGGACAAAGGAATCGCGACTATCACCAAAAATTTGGATAGAATGGTGGCAAAAGAACGGATCTCAAACGATGACAAGGAAAATACACTTTCAAACATTACCACTTTTACCGATTTGAGAAGTGGAGTCGACGAAACTGACCTAGTTGTTGAAGCGGCCACTGAAAACCTGAATATCAAGCTTGATATTTTTAAACAACTTGATACAATATGCGACCCTAAAACAATTTTAGCGACCAATACCTCTTCGATTTCTATTACACAAATAGGAGCGGCTACCGAACGCCCCGATAAAGTAATCGGTATGCATTTCATGAATCCCGTGCCTATCATGAAACTGGTGGAAATCATAAGAGGCTATAGTACTTCCGATGAAGTCACAAATACCATTATGGAACTTTCTAAACAACTGGGCAAAACACCTACAGAAGTAAACGATTATCCAGGGTTCGTGGCCAATAGAATTTTAATGCCCATGCTCAACGAAGCTATTGAAACCTTATACAATGGCGTAGCAGGCGTTAATGAAATTGATACCGTAATGAAATTGGGTATGGCCCACCCTATGGGGCCCTTGCAATTAGCAGATTTCATAGGTTTAGATGTTTGCCTATCAATATTGAATGTAATGTATGAAGGATTTAAAAACCCAAAATATGCGCCTTGTCCCCTTCTTGTAAATATGGTCATGGCTGGTAAATTGGGCGTAAAGTCAGGGGAAGGTTTTTATGATTATGCGGAATCAAGGAAAGCAGAAAAAGTATCATCTCAATTTAGCTAGTGTAAATGGCTACGATAAAACCATTTAAAGCTATACGGCCAGCTAGGGATAAAGTGGCATTTGTAGCTTCTCGTTCGTATGAAGAATATCAAGAAGAAGAACTTCAGTCCATTTTAAAGTTCAATCCCTTCTCCTTTTTACACATTATTAATCCCGGATTTAAATTCGATAAATCCATTACGGGTAAAGAGCGTTTCAAACTTGTGCATAATAGATATTTGGAGTTTCTTGAGGATGCCATTTTTGAAAAAGACGAAGCCCCGAGTCTTTACCTCTATAAAATAACCAACGAAAATTTTAGTAGTCTAGGGCTGTTTTGTGCAACCAGTGTTCAAGATTATAGGGATAACATTATCAAAAAACACGAAGATACCATTGAAAAAAGGGAAATCCTTTTTGCAGACTATCTTAAAACGGTTGGTTTCAATGCCGAACCTGTTTTAATGACCTATAAAGACGATAAAGTTATCGCCAGTATTTTAGAAAGGGAAGTGCAAAACGTTCCGATTTATAATTTTACCACAACGGATAAAGTTCAGCATCAACTCTGGAAAATCTCTAAAAAAGAGACCATCTCGGCTCTAGAAGATGCGTTTTATAAAATGGATGCGCTTTATATTGCTGACGGGCATCATCGAAGTGCTTCTTCATGTCTTTTGGCAGAGGCTTCTAGCAAAGCAAATAAAGATCATTCGGGTAAGGAATCCTATAATTTTTTTATGAGCTATTTGATTCCGGAGTCAGAGGTTAAAATCTATGAGTTCAACCGTATGGTCAAAGATTTAAATGGACTTTCAAAGGAAGAATTTCTAATTCAATTAGATACTTATTACCGCATTGAAAAAAGAGATGACGGTATATACAAACCAAGCAAAAAACACCACTTTAGCATGTATTTAGACGGTGAGTTTTATTCCCTTTACCTGCGCAAAAAAGTATATCAATTTTCAGATGCTTTAAGTGAATTGGATACCCAAATTCTTTATAAAACTATCTTAGAACCTGTATTGGGAATTTCTGACTTAAGAAATGACAAACGAATCGCCTATGGTTATGGAAAATATAACCTCATTAAAATGAAAAATAATATTGACAATGGTGATTTTGCAGTTGGGTTCGGTTTGGTGCCCATTACGGTAAATGAAATAAAAGCTATTGCTGATGCTGGTTTGGTTATGCCCCCAAAAAGCACCTATACAGAGCCCAAGTTAAGAAGTGGTTTAGCAATTTACGAAATATAACATCTTACATGTCAATTACAAAAAGCTTAAATGAAATAAGAACCTCTATTCCAGACCAGGTAACCCTTGTTGCTGTCTCGAAAACAAAGCCTAATGAAGATTTGTTAGAAGCATACAATGCAGGTCAACGTGTTTTTGGCGAAAACAAAGTGCAAGAGATGACCCAAAAATGGGAGACACTACCAAAAGATATAGCTTGGCATATGATTGGCCATCTTCAACGCAATAAAGTCAAGTATATGGCAGAATTTGTTTCCTTGGTGCATGGGGTAGATAGTTTTAGACTACTTAAAGAGATTAACAAACAAGGTGCTAAATGCAATCGTACCATTGATTGTCTTCTACAGATGCATATAGCGGAAGAGGATACCAAATTTGGCTTAGACGAAAAGGAGCTTTATGAAATAGTTGATTCCGAGGAATTTAAATCCATGGAAAATATTAAGATTAAAGGTTTAATGGGAATGGCGACTTTTACGGATGATACTGATCAAATCAGAAAAGAGTTCAAGTCTTTAAAAAAGACATTTGATAACTTAAAACAGCAACTTACCCATATAGATACCTTATCAATGGGCATGAGCGGCGACTATAAAATTGCCATTGAAGAAGGAAGCACTATGGTGCGTGTAGGAAGTAGTATCTTTGGAGCCAGAAATTATTCTTAAAACAATTGCAAAGTTCATGTATGCCATTCTGGATATAGAAAGCACTGGCGGAAAATATAATGAGGAAGGCATAATGGAAATTGCAATCCATCGTTTTGACGGTCATAAGGTTGTCGATAAATTTATTAGCCTTATTAATCCCGAGCGAGACATTCAACCCTTTGTGGTTAATCTTACCGGAATAAACAATAAAATGTTGATTACGGCCCCAAAATTTCACGAGGTTGCCAAACGTATCGTTGAAATAACCGAAGATGCCGTTCTTGTTGCCCATAACGCGCAATTTGACTACCGCATCTTGCGCACCGAATTCCGTAGGCTAGGCTATGATTTTCAGCGAAAAACATTGTGTACGGTAGATTTATCAAAAAAATTGATTCCTGAAGCGGAATCACATAGTCTTGGAAAACTAGTACGTTCTTTAGGCATTGCAGTTAGTGATAGGCACAGGGCAAACGGCGATGCTTTGGCGACGCTTAAACTTTTTAAATTACTCCTGAACAAAGATTCGAATAAAACCATTATCACAGAGGTAATACGAGAAGAGACTTTAGGAGAACTTTCTGCCAAACAGTTAGACATTGTAGATATGCTTCCTTCAGAAACGGGGGTGTACTATATGCACGACAAGAATGGAGAAATACTTTTTATTGGGAAGTCAAAAAATATAAAAAA
>CALBVX010000036.1 GCA_937969515.1 uncultured Croceitalea sp.
ATGGTAGAGGAGGACTTTTTGGTAGTTGGTTATCCCAAATTTTTCAGCCCTAACGGTGATGGTATATATGATGAATGGCAGATATTAGGTATTTCGGAGTTATCAAATCCTGATGTTTTTATTTTTGACCGTTATGGAAAATTGTTAAAACAAATAGATGAAAATTCACCTGGCTGGGATGGTACTTTTAATGGGCGAGCACTTCCTTCTTCCGACTACTGGTTTAAACTAGAATATGACAGAAATGACCAAGGGGTAGTAGTCGCAAGCACAACACGAAGACACTTTACACTCTTACGATAAAAAAAGGCCAGCGAAATAGCCGGCCCTTTTCTATAATCTTTCTTTCTTTAGAATTTCATTGTAAAACCTAGGCTGACATTCGTATTGATACGATTGACCATGGCCGAGTTTGACGCTCCTGAATCGAAAAATAGGGCGTTGGTATCCTGTTCCGATCTATTATAGGCCAAGTCTAATCGGTTGGCACCAAAACTATAACCAATACCTCCTGAATAGCCTGTAAGGTCACCTAGTACTAGTTCGTTCTCATAAGGACTTTCTTCAAAACGGTAGCCTGCTCTTAAGCTTACACGTTCAATTCTATACTCACCGCCAATTCTATAGCTATTAACGTTTCTTAGTTGTTCGGCTATTAAATCGTTTTCACCAGCAAAAGCAGGGTCAGATGTGGGCCTCAGTTCAGCCTTCGACATATCTTGGTAGCCATAGTCGAAACTTAACAAGCCTTCTTTTCCAAATACAATCGCGGCACTACCTGTAAGTTTAGATGGTGTTTTGATATTGTAGTCAGGAAATATGCTGACTAGATTAAAATTAATTAAATCCAAATCAGGATTCGCCACAGGTGAAGTCACACTGATGCGTTGTGAAATATTGTCGGTTAGGCTATACCATGTAGGCGATTGGTAACTACCGCCGACTCTAATATTATCGTTCAATTTCGCAATAGCACCTAAACTGAACGAAAAGCCGTTTCCTTCGGTCTGTAAAAAGTTATCAAACGCTGCAAATTGTACATCAGAAGCTGAGTCATAGCCGGTTTCACTGAACGTTGTTAATTTCTCGTAAAACACGGAGTGAAAATTCAATGAAGCGCCCAAATATAGATTTTCTTGATATTGACCGGCTAAATTTAAGGTAAACTTACTGTTATAACCGCTAGTTACCTGTGTGTAGTCTTGATCTAGGTTAGCATACTGCGCATTTGAAAAGTAGCCAGTATTTTCATCAAGATCCTCATTTGGCTCGATCAAGCCCGATTGAAAACCTAAAAAAGCCTGTTGGGCACCAAAACCTAATGAAGATCCGATATCCAAATAGGCATCATCGGCTCGTTCACCATCAAATGTTCTGAGGTTTCCAAGTTCTTGCCCTTGTGCAAAATTTAAGAAGTAATTATCCAATCCCTCTGTAGAACTTCCAGCAGCGCTGAACTGGTTATCAAAGTTTTGTACCAAGTCATAATTCACGGCCAAGGATATTTTTTTCCACGGATTGTCATCAGAAGCCTTAAATACAAATACAGCGCCTACCTGATTAATTTCAAGTGAATTCAGGTCTGTATTCAACGTTCTATTTCCATAAATAGCACTGTTGTCACGATTGTAATTGGAACCTGTGACGGTAAACTCACTAAAATTAAATACGGCAGAACCCGCAGGATTTATGTTTAGCGATGACAAATCACCTCCTAATGCTCCAAATGCGCCTCCCATGGCTTGAAATCTAGCTGTTCCTTGAAGATTGTCACTGCTATATCTTACTACGTCGTTTATATTTTGGGCGCTCACGAAAGTGCATAGCATTCCCACGCTTAAAATAAATAGCTTTCTCATTGCTCTAAAATTTGTTTGATGAATTTAGTTTCTTCTTCCGCTGCTTCTTCCTCCTCCAGAAGATCTTCCGCCTGAAGATCTAGAACCTCCAGATGAACTTCTAAAACTTCCACTACTTCGTGATGAGCCACTTGAACTTCTAAAACTTCCGCTGCTTCTTGAGGAGCTTCCTGAACTTCTGTATCCAGAACTTCTGGAGCTGCTACCCGAACTTCTATAGCCTGAGCTTCGCGAACTGCTTCTAGAAGAACTTCTGTAACCGCTACTTCTTGGTGCAGTTCTTCCTGAAGACTGGTATCTTGAAGTACTTCGTCCTGTCGCTGAGCCTCTATACGAAGGGTTTCTACCCGAAGTAGAACTTCGATATCCGCTACTTCTTGGGCTTGTACTTCTGTATGTTTGATTAGAACGTGTAATACCGCTATATCTAGGTACAGATCTTGTACTACGGCTACTTCTAAAATTTCTATTTCTAGCGATAGCATCTGAACTTACAGACCTTCTAGCAGAAACATGACTTCTAGAGCTTCTTGATGTTGCCGAGTTGCTTCTTGTGACACTAGAACGACCTGAATTCGAACGATACCTGTTTGAAGAACCAGTTCTGGCACCTAAATTTGATCTTCCACGTAAAGAATTGCTAGCAACCCTGTTGTTATTGTTGTAACCTCTTCGGGTTCTATTATACGCATAGTTGTTGTAAAATCCGCGGTTGTTGAAGTTGTTGAATCTATTCCATCCATAATAACCGCCCCAACCAAAGCCACCATTCCAGCCCCATCCGAAGCCTCCATTCCAACCCCAGTTGTTCCAGCCCCAGTTGTTCCAGCCGAAGCCGCCGCCCCAGCCCCATCTGTTCCAACGGTTCCATCTCCATGGGTTGTTCCAACCCCATCCAAATCCACCATTCCATAACCAAGGGTCGTTCCAGCCCCAACCGAAGCCTCCGCCCCAGCCCCAGTTGTTCCAACCATTATCATAGACGTTTATATTTATACTCGTAGGATTATCGCCCCAACCTGGATTTCCCTCATAATTGTTATTGTAGGCAAAATAGTCGGTTTGTTCGCCTACTTGAAGTGTATCGTTTACCCCATTACTAGTGTAACCATCAATATCTGTAAAAACCTCACTATCCAAAATTTCGGCATACTGATCTGCTCTTTGACCGAAGTATTCTCCATAGGTGTTAGTTTCCAATTCTTGGGTTCTAACCGCTTCTGGTGATCTCTTTTCTACTGCTACGGTACGATTTCCGCTGGCGTAAATACCATCATTCTCATAATAGGATGCTTGTTGGTACGAACCACAAGACGCTAGAAAGAGGACGCCTAACAATGAAGTTAGGACGAATTGAAATTTTTGGCGGGGTAAAGTATTATCCATCTTTTAAATTTTATTGTTGAACATAGTAAAAATAGTTAGTTTTACCGCTCTATTTTTCTGTTAACTTAATCACAAGTTTTGTGCCAAACTATAATTAATGAGTAAAAATTTAACAAGCAGAGCGGAAGATTATTCCAAATGGTACAACGAACTTGTTGTAAAAGCTGACCTTGCCGAAAACTCTGGCGTACGTGGCTGTATGGTCATTAAACCCTATGGTTTTGCGATATGGGAGAAAATGCAGGCCCAGTTAGATAAAATGTTCAAAGAGACGGGGCATGAAAACGCCTATTTTCCACTTTTTATACCAAAATCGTATCTCAGCAAAGAAGCAAGCCATGTAGAGGGTTTCGCAAAAGAATGTGCCGTTGTTACCCATTATAGACTTAAAAATGCCGAGGATGGAAGTGGAATTGTTGTCGATGAAGACGCAAAATTAGAGGAAGAGTTAATAGTAAGACCCACTTCAGAAACTATTATCTGGGATACGTATCGCAGATGGATACAATCGTATCGTGATTTACCACTATTGATTAACCAATGGGCCAATGTTGTGCGTTGGGAAATGCGCACACGCCTTTTCTTACGTACTGCTGAATTTTTGTGGCAAGAGGGTCATACTGCACATGCGACCAAAGATGAGGCAATGCAAGAAGCTGAGCAAATGATGCATGTATATGCCGAGTTTGCGGAAGAATTTATGGCCGTTCCGGTTATTAAGGGTACAAAAACAGAGAGTGAGCGTTTTGCAGGTGCCATTGAAACATTTTGTATCGAGGCTTTAATGCAAGATGGAAAAGCACTTCAGGCAGGTACTTCTCATTTTTTAGGACAGAATTTTGCCAAGGCCTTTGATGTTAAATTTGCAAATAAGGAAGGAAAACAAGATTATGTTTGGGCTACTTCGTGGGGAGTTTCCACACGTTTGATGGGCGCGTTGATCATGACGCATAGTGATGATAAAGGTTTGGTGCTTCCACCAAAACTAGCTCCGATTCAAGTGGTGATAGTGCCAATATACAAAGGACAAGAGCAATTAGATGCAATATCTGAAAAAGTGAATCCTTTGGTAAAAGAACTTCGTTCTAAAGGAATTTCGGTGAAGTTCGATAGTAGAGATACACATAAGCCCGGGTTTAAGTTTAATGAATATGAGCTTAAAGGGGTGCCGGTGCGTTTGGCAATTGGTCAACGCGATATTGAAAATGGGACTTTTGAAGTTGCCAGACGCGACACTTTTGAGAAACAGTCAGTGCCAGCAGATGAGGTGGTAGAAAGGGTAGTATCACTAATGGATGAGATTCAGAAAAACATTCATAAGAAGGCTTTAGACCATAGAGCAAGTCATATCACGGAGGTTGATTCTTATGAAGAATTCAAAAAAGTTTTGGAAGAGAAAGGTGGTTTTATTTCTGCTCATTGGGATGGTACGATGGCGACCGAAGATAAAATTAAGGAAGAGACAAAGGCTACAATTCGATGTATCCCCATTGATGTAAAAGAAGAGGTTGGAGAATGTATGGTGACAGGAAAACCTTCTCCTTATCGCGTATTGTTTGCGAAAGCATACTAAAAAATATATTTAGCTCTTGCAATAGTTAAAAATAGTTGTATTTTTGCACCCGCCTTTAGAATAAATTGATATTTTTAGGCTTGCAGCAATGCACCCACGTTCTAATTATAATGGCCCGTTCGTCTAGGGGTTAGGACGCCAGGTTTTCATCCTGGTAACAGGGGTTCGATTCCCCTACGGGCTACGAATAGTTTTAGTTTATAGGTTTGGCTTTTGTTCGAACCAAGAACTAAAACGATTTGAAATCTTAATGGCCCGTTCGTCTAGGGGTTAGGACGCCAGGTTTTCATCCTGGTAACAGGGGTTCGATTCCCCTACGGGCTACTAATAAAAACTATAAACGAGGTATAAGTTGATTTTTTTTCGATTTGTATTTCACATTTTAAATAAAAGTAATGGCAAACCATAAGTCAGCATTAAAAAGAATTAGAAGAAACGAAGCAGTACGTTTACGTAATAGATACCAGCACAAAACAGTGCGTAATGCTATCAAGAAACTTCGTAATGAAGAAGATAAAAAGGCCGCAGAGACTTTGTTGCCATCAGTAGTTAGTATGATAGATAAATTGGCAAAACGCAATATCATTCACTCTAATAAAGCTGCTAACTTAAAAAGTAAATTGATGACAAAGGTTGCATCATTGTAGCGCTTTATCATCTCAATATTTAGAGCCCTAACTACTTAGTTGGGGCTTTTTTATTGTCCATCTATTACCTAAAATCACGTCGTTTACTTTTAAGAAAACCAATACAGAAAAGCGTGTACATAATCACAATGAATACCTGCAGAATTTTTCTAAAATTATAGGTTATCCAGATTTCTGGAAATTCGAAGCCTACAAAGAATAAATGCGGAAAGACAAGGTAAAAAATAAAGAGTCCTAAACTTACCCAAAACATGAGGTTTCTTTGTTGAATTAAAGGAAAGCCTTTTGCCTTTTTATCTTTAAAGTACAATACGATGGTCAACAAAAGGGAATAGGAGGAAATTAGATCCGCAAAATATAACCCCGTATGCATGGGGTCTTGAAGTAAGGCATTTAGTATAAATGAAACCGTAGTTAGTAAACAAAGAAAAAGAATAGTCTTTTTATATTTTTTATTGAATACTAATTTCCAATACATCCAGAAAAAAAATAGAAAACTTAAAATAGAATAGATGTTATAAATTATAACATTGTGCCAGGCATATTCTTTTTCTTCAAAAAAGCTAAATTCTTCAAAGGTCACGATAAAGTAACCTAAGGTCTCTGTGAAAAAAGTATAGGCAATAAAAATGGGAAAAAAACGCATTACCGTATCGAAATACTTTTTATAAGTAAGCATTGAGATGACCCAGGCAATAAAATATACCGGAATAAAAAAACTACTTATTAGAAATTCTATCAAATCTTTGATTTAACGAAAAGCCCTTCTTCTACTCCAAAGAAAACCAATTATAAATAAGCTATACATTATAACAATAAGAATTCTTAAAACCGTTCTTAAATGCAATTGTTGCCATAGCTCATAATTCTTAAAGCCGATTATTGATAGAATTGGAAAGAAAAAATAGAATATTGCAATACTTAACGATACCCAAAACATCAGATTGTACTTACGTATTTCCCATTTTTGCATTTTTCGTAACTCTTGTAAATGTAAAATGGAGGTAATAAATAACATAATTGAAGCTATTGCACTTGCCCAATATAGCAGAACATGAATTGGATTTTCAAATAAACTATTAATAACATATGATAAAACAATAATTGTGAAAAAACACACAATTATTGTTTTATGACGTCTTTGTTTTGCTAAACTCCAATAGATGTAAAAAAAGAAGCTATAAAAAATTATCTCATAGATATTATAAATTAAATCATTAGCAGAAAGCAGTTCTTTTTTTGAAAAAAAGGAAAACCCATCTGTGTATCTAACAAAATATCCTAAAAGCTCATTAAAAAATGTATAGCCTATAAGTATTGGAAAATACTTCAATTCAGTATCAAAATATTTTCGATAGAATAATATGGAAAAAATCAATGCAACTAAATAAGCTACAATGCTATAATGTCCTAAAAGAAAATTTAATAAGTCTTCTATCACTTTATATTAAAAATCTCCAAATGGAGGTGGACCACCCTCACCACGATTTAGAATTAAACTTCCATCTTGGTATAAACTTAAATTTAAAGAAGGTAAAAAACCTGCTTTAGATTTTTGGCCATTTTGGTCACCTTCTCCATTTTTTGGCCAATAATTTCTTATTAGTTCGGCTTTGCCATTAGAATTTATAAAAAACCCTCCATGTTCACCATTTACAGTGCCGGTTGGTAATAGAAATACCGTATTTCTATTGGGTTCAGAACCATCTTTACCGTAATTGCCTAAATAAATACGTAAGCTGTCTGGCTCAATATTTGCTTTTTTAGCTTTACGCTCTACATATTTTACATATTTCTGGATCGTCTTAAAATCAAAATCAATAAACTGAACAGGTATAAATTCTTTATCTGGGTTTTGTGCCATTTCAAACTCTTTAATGCCTCCTATTCTGCGGTCTTCATAATTGGTACATAATATTTTTGCTTCATCAAGGCTTATGATGCCATTAGGAGCTTTGGCCATTTCTTCCTCTTGGTGTTCTTCGTTCTTATGATTTTCTTTATCTCTTTTTGATTTTTCTACACATGAAGTGGCTATTAAAAATAAAATAGTAGAAAGGGCAAGAACCCATTTTTGAGTTGTTTTCATAATTGCTTGGTTAAATGTTTATATTAAGCCGGGGAAACTTAATTTAAAGATATAGGTTTTTCTTTAAAGCGAAATCAAGAAAAAACCCTATTGACATCAGGCTAATAGGGTTAGTTAAATTATTTTGAAATTGAGCTCTAGTTGTTCATAGTGAGCAAGAACTCCTCATTGTTTTTAGTTTGTTTAAAACGTTGCTCAATAAACTCCATTGCTTCCACAGGGTTCATATCCGCAAGGTATTTGCGCATGATCCACATACGTTGAATTGTAGCTTCATCTAAAAGTAAATCGTCTCTACGAGTACTGGAAGAAGTAAGATCAATGGCAGGGAAAATTCTTCTATTAGAAATTTTACGATCTAACTGAAGTTCCATGTTACCTGTACCTTTGAATTCTTCAAAGATAACTTCATCCATTTTAGAGCCAGTTTCAGTTAAAGCAGTAGCAATAATTGATAGAGACCCACCATTTTCTATATTACGGGCAGCCCCAAAGAAACGTTTCGGTTTGTGCAGCGCATTTGCATCTACACCACCACTTAATACCTTACCAGAAGCTGGTTGTACCGTGTTATATGCTCGTGCCAAACGCGTAATGGAATCTAAAAGAATTACTACATCGTGACCACATTCTACCAAACGCTTTGCTTTTTCCAGAACAATGTTGGCAACACGAACGTGTTCTGTCGCTTCTTTATCAAAAGTAGATGCCACTACTTCGCCTCGCACATTACGTTGCATGTCGGTAACCTCTTCGGGCCTTTCATCGATCAATAATATAATCTGATAAACTTCTGGGTGATTGGCCGCAATGCCGTTGGCAATGTCTTTTAACAACATTGTTTTACCGGTTTTGGGCTGAGAAACGATCATACCACGTTGTCCTTTTCCGATAGGTGAGAACAAATCGATGATTCTTGTTGAAATAGAAGCCTGACGTTCCGCTAGTTTAAATCTCTCTTGAGGGAACAATGGTGTCAAATGCTCAAAAGAAACGCGGTCGCGAACAACCTTTGGATCAATACCATTAATTTTGCTCACCTTAATCAGTGGAAAATACTTTTCACCTTCCTTCGGTGGTCTTACATTTCCTAAAACGGTATCCCCAGTTTTTAATCCGAATAGACGAATCTGAGATTGGGATACATAAATATCATCTGGTGAGGATAAATAGTTGTAATCCGATGATCTTAAAAAACCATATCCATCTTGCATGATATCAAGAACACCTTCGCTTTCAATGATACTATCGAATTCAAATTCTGGTTCTTTGTATCTGTTTTTTAAATCTTTATCAAAATTGCTGCTCTTTTTCTCGTGCTGTGGCCTAGGGTTAGGCTTGCGATTTTGATTTTTGTGCTGGGGATTGGGTTTGTGTTGTTCCCTTTTTTGATTGGCATTATTTTTTTGTGGCTCTCGTTTTTCTTGAGAAACCTCTGTGTTATCTGAACTAGGGTTGTCTGTTTTAACAGCTTCTTTTGCTTTGGTCTCGATTTTTTCAACTGGCTTTTTTGCCTGCCTAGGTCTTGGTCTCGGTTTTGGTTTTTCTTCTTTAGTATCTGAAGAAGGGGCAGCTTGGGCTACAGCTTTTGGGTTAGATGCTTGTACATCTAAAATTTGGTAGACCAAATCCAGTTTTTTGGTGGTCTTGAATTTAGGAATATTTAATCCCTTTGCTATTTCCTGTAATTCAGGAAGCTTTTTTGCTTTTAGATCTGAAATCTCGAACATTAAGTAATCAATAAGTTAAACTTGTTATCTAATTTTGAAGTAAATTGTTATTGGAATATTACAATTAGGAAAGATGTTCCCGGGTAAGTATACTTGATAATAACAGTACAATGATACAAATTATTTTTAAAGATGGACTGTTATTTATCGAAAAGACACGTATTTTTGCCCATCAGAAACTGAAATAAGCAATGATTCAGAGAATTCAGACGTTATATTTACTGTTTGTGGCACTTTTGGCAGGTGTTGTGCCGTTTTTTTTAAACCTGTGGGTAGAAACTGAAAACGGTGAAATTTTTGCTAAAAACGATATGTTGATTTCTATTGCCTTTTATGCAATTTTGCTAATGGCAATTATAGCTATATTTCTTTTTAAGAGAAGACAAAATCAATTTGTACTGAACAGATTGAATATGATATTAAATCTTTTTTTACTAGGATTTTTCGTTTACCGGTCGCTAAACTTATCCGGAGAGACGGCGGTCTCTGAGAAGGGTATTGGGATGCTGATTCCTGTATTTTCTATCGTTTTTCTAGTTCTGGCCAACAGAGCTATCAAAAAGGATGAAGATCTTGTAAAATCTGTTGATCGTTTGCGTTAAACCTAACATCTTAGTAGTATTAGTGCGTAAAAACCCCGATGGTAACATCGGGGTTTTTTGCTTAAATATTATAAGGTAATCGGAGCTTAGGACCAAATTTAATCGGCAGAAGCCATTAAATTTTCTACTGTGAAACCATTGTCAAAAGAAATGTTGGTAAGTGTTTGAACAAGATTAGGAGCTTTTGCATAGCCATTCTCGCTAGGCATATAATAACTGCGTTTGGTCGCTATCATTTGACCTTCAACATCTTTATATTCATAATCTGCAATTATTAAAGGTTCGTTGACACCCATAAAAGGGAGTGAAAAATAAAAACGGTCTATTAATTTGGTTTCGGGGTTTACATAAAGCACATAGCTGTCGTTTTGAGTTTTACCTGTAATCTCTGGGTCATAGGTCACGTTTAATTTATCATATGTTGTACCGTTTAACGCTTCTTGACCTAAATAGGTAGTAATTGTACCCTCGTCATTTAATTTGTAGGGCATTACAAACCAGAAATAATTGGCTTTTCTTAAAAAATCGCCTACCACATTTGCTTGCTGGTCTTCTGTTACGGTACCATCGACTAGAACCATGGTTTCTTTACCGTCAAAACATTGTGTTACTTCACCTGAGACACCTGGCATTACATTGATTTCGTGCTTGGTGTAATGTCCGTAAGAAGCCTCAGAACTAAAAATATAGCGTTCGGTAGAAATATCCGTTTTATTCGCATCTGTGCTGTGGTAGTTGTATGTGTATTGCACATCTTTCTTTTTCCAGAGGTCTCCCCAACCACCATGGGCATATTCAATGGCGGCCAATATGCTTTGCGGGTCGGCTGTGGTATATTCAGGGGCCGTCTTTGTTTCGACGATAGCTTCAACTTTTTCACTGGTTTTCTTTGCTTTTTCTGAGCACGAAGCAAGCATAAAAAGAAAAGCAATTGCAATAAATCTTAAATTTTGTGTTTTCATGTTTTGTCTAAAATTGTTTGACATCTTAGACGAGAAAATTGTCTTTTCTTACAAAAGGGTATTACAATTTATAAACGAATTCTTTGCCCGAATTGCGCGATGTGAAAACCTTGATTTAAGACTGTAGATGTTTGCCTACTTTCTTCATTTAGAACAGGATTTGTGTGATTAAAGTGGATAAAATGAATTTTATCTTTTTCCGCTTTTGAAAGCTTTTTAAAAAGTTCTAAACTTTCGATAATAAAAGGGTGCGGAATTTCCGATATATCACGATTGTTCAGTTCCGCTCCATCATAAAAGGTAGCATCCAAAAACGCAAAATCGACATCTTTGATTTCGTCGATAATATTTATGTCCCATTTAGACCATTTGTTAATATCCGGAATAAAAAGAATGGATTTATTAGGGCCAATAATTTTGTAACCCACCGTCTCAGAAAATTCATCTCTGTGGGGCACCAAGAATGGAATTACCGTAATATTTGAAGTTAACTTCACTTCTTCGTTGTGCTGTAGCCCTTTTAGTTCGATGTTCTCTAAGTTTATCAACTGGCTCCACGGGCCATTATTTTCGATAAATGACTTCATCTTTGGCATTGCATATACAGGAACATTTTGAGCGCCAAGGGCTTCCCTTCCTAAATACATTAAGCCAGTATAATGCCCAATATGGGCATGTGTAACAAAAATACCCGATGGTGTTTCTGAAGCAAATTGAGCGCGCTCTTTCAATAATTTCAACTGCGCTGGCATATCTGGGGTCGCTTCAAATAAATAGGTCTTCTCATGCTCATGGTCAATTACGCCCAAAGAGACGACCTTTCTATTAAAATCTGGATTTTGAAATAGCTTAGAACAGCATGTTTTTTTGCACCCTATATGAGGGCTGCCAGCATCTTGGATAGTGCCTAAAACCAAGACGGTCACCGTTGATTCAGAGATGGCAGTAGTCTGCCCGTTACAGGCACATAGCATCAAAAAATATAAAAGTGTCAGTAGTTTTTTCATACCTATCTGCTACCTAATTCGATGACTTCTAGGTCACTTATTTTTTTTGCATCAATGACGAATCTTAGCATCGTACGAACCTGATGAAAACCGTATTTCCCGCATGCACCAGGGTTCATATGGAGCAAATCGAGCTTTTTGTCGTTCATCACCTTAAGAATATGAGAGTGCCCGCAAATGAAGAGCTTTGGAGGGTTTTTTCTAATCTCTTCCCGAACACGGGTGTTGTACTTAGTTGGGTAGCCACCAATATGGGTTATCCAAACGTCAACGCCCTCACAAAAAAAACGATTATTTTCAGGAAATTCTTTTTGAATGATATGGTCGTCAATATTACCATACACTCCACGAACCGGTTTCACGCTTTTTAAAGTGTCCGTAACTTTTAAGCTGCCGATATCCCCGGCATGCCAAATTTCGTCGGCCTGTCTGGCATATTTTAAGATATCATTATCCATATGGCCGTGGGTGTCTGAAAGCAATAGAATTCGTTTCATAACGCTAAAAATATGCTAAAAAGACTTGGCATTATCTGCCATGCGACAGATTCAAGTATCTTTGTTATGCTAAAAATAGCTGTTTGCCTTGAGATATTTTATCCAATTCTCTTATTTCGGAAAAGCTTATCATGGGTGGCAAAGACAGCCCAACGCCATTACGGTGCAACAAGTGTTAGAAGAGTCGCTTTCTATGCTTTTGCGAGCAAAAGTTGATATAGTAGGCGCTGGCAGAACAGATGCTGGGGTTCATGCAAAGGAGATGTTCGGTCATTTTGATTTTTCTGAAATAGAAAACACCACTGATTTAGTAAATAGGGTAAATAGTTATCTGCCCGCTGATATTGGCATTACAGATATTTTTCGAGTAGATGATACCTCTCATGCTAGATTTGATGCTATTGAACGTACTTACGAATATTGGATTACCCAAGAGAAGAATCCCTTTTATATTGAAAGCAGTCATTTTATATGGTCGACCTTAGATGTTGATGCAATGAATAGGGCTGCTGAGATTTTAATAGAGTATAAAGATTTTGAATGTTTTTCAAAATCACATACCGATGTAAAAACCTTTATTTGTAAATTAAAGAAGGCAGTTTGGGAGAAAAAGGGGGATAAGTTGGTGTTTACAATTACGGCGGATAGATTTTTAAGAAATATGGTACGCGCAATAGTAGGTACCCTTTTAGAAGTAGGCCTAAAAAAAATAGAGCCAGAAGGCGTCAGAGCAATAATCGAAAGCAAAGATAGAAGCCAGGCAGGAGCTTCAGTGCCTGCAAAAGGGCTATATTTGACCAAGGTTTTATATCCAGAAAATAGAACTAAATGAGCCAAGATAAAGAAACCGGAAAAGCATTTGATTTTAGATTGTTCAGGCGTGTCTTTCAGCACACGAGACCTTATAGAATTACTTTTTATGGGGTTGCTTTCATTGCAATTCTACTTTCGGCCTTTTCAGTATTTACGCCGCTTATTATTGGCGACGTTGTTGATAATGCAATAACCAATAGAGATTCTGAGCGGCTTCTATTTTTGGTAATGGCAATGTTGGGGGTGCTTATTGGTGAAGTTACCTGTCAATTGCTGTTTACCTATTATGCAAATCTTTTGGGCGAATCTGTTATTAAGGATATAAGAATACGTTTGTTTGAAAAAATAATGGGTTTTAAAATGACCTATTTTGATAACTCTTCCATAGGTATTTTAGTAACAAGGGCCGTTGCGGACATGCAGCGTATAGGAGAAATTTTTAGTCAAGGTTTTTTTGTTATCGTAGCCGACCTTTTAAAAATGCTTGTAGTAGCCATAATTATGCTAGTGATGAATTGGAAATTGGCACTAATTGTTTTCGCAATTCTTCCGCTTATTCTATATGCGACCCGATTATTTCAAAAAGCGATGAAATCTGCCTTTATAGAAGTGAGGGCGCAAGTATCCAATTTAAATTCTTTTGTACAAGAACGTATTGCGGGCATGAAAATCGTGCAACTTTTCAACAGAGAAGAAATTGAGAAAGAAAAGTTTAGGGAGATTAACGAAAAACATCAAAACGCATGGTTACGCACGGTCTGGTACAATTCGATATTCTTTGCAGTAGCGGAATTATTGGGTGCGGTTAGTATTGGTCTCATCGTATGGTTCGGTGGGCTTCAAAATGTCACTGGAATTAACGCCGAGGAATATGGCGATATTTTTACTTTTATCCTTTTTTCAGGCATGCTCTTTAGGCCATTACGCCATATTGCTGATAAATTCAATACACTTCAAATGGGTATGGTGGCCGCAAATAGGGTTTTTAACATTCTAGACACTGAAAGTAGAATTTCAAACGAAGGAACCCTTGAAAAGGAAAGCATGAAAGGTGATATTAAATTTTCTGACGTACGTTTTGGGTATATTGAAGAAGAGGAAGTACTTCATGGAATTTCCTTTGAAGTTAAAGCAGGGGAGACCATAGCCATAGTTGGTTCCACAGGTGCCGGAAAGTCTACCATTATAAATCTTTTAAACCGTTTCTATGAAATAAACTCAGGAACAATTCTAATAGATGATATCAATATTCAAGAATATTCCCTAGAGTCACTTCGTTCACATATCGCGGTTGTGTTGCAAGATGTTTTTCTTTTTGCAGATACCATCGCAAACAATATATCCTTAAAAGATGAAACCATAGACGTTAATGATATTGAAGCTGCCGCAAAGCAGATTGGAGTTCATGAATTTATTTCTAGTCTGCCAGGTGCTTATGAATACAACGTGAAAGAACGTGGAACAATGCTTTCTAGTGGACAAAGACAGCTAATAGCTTTTTTAAGGGCTTATGTAAGTAATCCTAGTGTTTTGGTATTGGATGAAGCGACATCTTCTATAGATACGTATTCTGAACAACTCATACAACAGGCAACAGAAAAGATAACCGAAGGAAGAACTTCCATAATTATCGCGCACCGTTTGGCAACGATCAAAAAGGCGGATAAAATTTTGGTTATGGATGCAGGGCAAATCGTTGAAAGTGGCACGCATAAAGAACTTCTTGAAAAAGGAGGTTATTACAGCGATTTATATGAAGCTCAATTTTTAGCTGAGGAAGAGGTTGCTTGATTTACTTTGGTCTAAAATCTTCTAGACTCAGATTGCCAGAAATAAATCCGATTAAAACAAGAAGAATTCCAATGCCTATGAAGACTATGAGCATCATAAAGAAATAGGCGAAGGCCCTTAAAATGGTACTTCCAATTCCTATTTTATGGATTCTTCTAAAAACATAAAATTGGTAGATGATAGAACCTAAGAGAAAAAACCAATTAAAGGTTTCAAATTGTAAATCGAACAGACTAAAAATGGTTAAGCCAAGAACAACTTGAACAAAAGAAGCCTGCCCCGTGGTATATGCATTAGTAACTAGGTGCTCTGTATAATTAAGTTTGTTTTTATCTAAAAACAGCAGCCAAGTAAGTACTGCATATATTGGAACATTTAAATACGAGAGAATGGCTTGATAGTCAAACACAAAATCCATATTTGGTGAGTCAGCATTGCTAAAACTGCTTTTTGTGATATCTAGCTCATAAACATCCCTCAAAACAAAAAATAAAACCCCTGAAAGGGTAATTGCAATGGCAAAAAAACTTACGGGATTCATGTACTTTTTTCGAGCGCCGGATATATAACTTTCTACAACCACTTCGGGTTTTGTAAAAAGGTGCTTAAAAGTTTTAAGTAGGGTATTGTCTAAATCAAAAACTTGAAACTTTAAATCTTCCCAAATATTTTTTAAGGTCAATCGATTACGAATTACCTTTCCTCCGCAGCTTGGGCAATAGCTAAAATCTGATCGCAAACTATTTTCACAAGTTTTACAAACCATTATTCCAAGTCTTTTTTAATCATTTCTGTAAGCTCTTCAAGACTCTTATAAAGAACAAATTCTCCGTTTTTAATATAAGACACAAGTCCGGTTTCTTCACTTACAACCAAACATAGCGAGTCTGTTTTTTCAGTGATGCCAACAGCGGCACGATGGCGAAGTCCAAAACGCAGGGGAATATTACGACCATTAGATACCGGTAAAATGACCCTAGTTGCGGTAATATAATTGTCTTGAATAATGGCGGCGCCATCATGTAACGGACTGTTTTTGTAGAAAATACTTTCTATGATAGGCTGCGTAATCTCAATGCTCATCTTGTCTCCGGAAGATTTCACAAAATCAAGACTGTTGTTCCGTTCAATGACTAGAATAGCTCCTGTTTTACTTATGCCCATTTTTTCACAAGCACTTATAATAGCGTCAACATTTGTTTCCGTAGGAAGCCCTTCTTGACGTAAGAACTTGAAATGTTTGATGAAGTTTCGTTTTGATGCAAAATTGGTAGAACCGATCATCAAAAGAAATTTGCGAATTTCTTGTTGAAAAACAATGATAAGGGCAATTAACCCAATATTCATAAAACCACCTACCATGCTGCTTATCATTTTCATTTGAAGCAATTCGGTAAGCTTCCAAAGGGCCCAAACAATAACAATACCTATGAAAATATTTATAGCAACGGTACCCCGTACGAGTTTATAGACATAATACAAGAGCACAGCGACCAAGATAATATCAATAAAGTCTGTGATTTTAAATTCAAGAAAGTTTAGGAAATCCAAACGCTGTGTTTTTGTAAAATTAACAATTTTAAGAGAACTACTTACGAATCGTGCGATGCCTTTAATTCGTTGAAAAGATCAATACATTCCATTGCTTCTTTAACGTCATGAACCCTTAAAATATTGGCACCATTGATAAGGGCCTGCATGTTTAAAGCTGTCGTGCCGTTTAACGCGTTTTGCGCTGTTAAGCCGAGCGTTTTGTATATCATCGATTTTCTGCTAAGGCCGGCCAGAATTGGTAAATCAAAAGTTTGTACTAAATCAAGATTTGCCAATAGTTTAAAGTTTTGTTGAATTGTTTTGGCAAAACCGAAACCAGGGTCTAAAATAATATCATTTATTTTTTTTAGCCGAGCCTCTTTCACGTTTTCAGAAAAATAGAATAGCACTTCTTGAAGTAAGTCTTCGTAAGCGGTCATTTCTTTCATGCTCTGCGGAGTTCCTTTCATGTGCATCATTATATATGGAACTTGATGCCTTGCAACCGTATCCATCATTGTAGCATCTAATTTTCCCGCGGAAATGTCATTTATAAGGGCCGCGCCAATAGATAAACATTCAGTGGCTACCTTACTGCGAAAAGTGTCTATCGAGATCAATAGCGACGGAATTTCTTTTAGTATGAGTTGGACAATACGTGTAATTCTTTGCAATTCTTCTTCGACAGAAATAGCTGTAGCCCCAGGTCTAGAACTATATGCCCCAATATCAATAAAGGTGGCTCCTTCAAAAAGCATTTTTTCAACTTGCTTTTGTATTTCGGATTCATCTTTATACTTTCCGCCGTCGTAAAAAGAATCCGGTGTTAGATTCAATACCCCCATTACTTTGGGTTTAGATAGGTCTACAAGCTTTCCTTTACAGTTTATGGTCATAAAAAATGTACGCTTTACAAGGTTTGTTTATCTTTGGCGAAGTGCATATGCACTGATAAAAGTCGAAATTTACGCAAATAAGCGCTTACATGCAGCAGACCTCTAAACAGTACGATGCGGTAATAGAATCGTGTAGAGAACTATTCCTCAAAAAAACGAAAGATTACGGTACCGCTTGGCGAATATTACGATTACCTTCTTTAACAGATCAGATTTTTATTAAGGCCCAACGTATTAGGGGTCTTCAAGAAAATGCAGAACGTAAGGTTGATGAAGGGGAACAATCTGAGTTTATCGGAATTATTAACTACTCTATCATGGCCTTGATTCAGATAGACAAAGGTATTTCTGAACAGCAAGATTTAAGCTTAGAAGAGGCCGTTCAACTGTACGACGAAAAAGCGTCCCTTACCAAAACCTTAATGGAGAACAAAAACCATGATTATGGTGAAGCTTGGCGAGAAATGCGTGTTAGTTCTTTAACAGATTTAATTTTACAAAAGCTTTTACGCGTAAAACAAATAGAAGATAATAAAGGTAAGACCTTGGTTAGCGAAGGTATTGATGCCAATTATCAAGATATTATAAACTATGCAGTTTTTGCCCTAATTCACTTATCGCAATAATGAAGTATTTAGTTGGTTTTTCAAGAATTTTTGTTGGCGTTCTGTTTATTATAAGCGGCCTGATCAAGCTTAACGACCCGGTTGGGTTTTCTTTTAAGTTGGAGGAGTACTTCAGTCAAGGTGTGCTTGATTTACCTTTTTTTGAACCCTATGCATTGGCAATTGCAATCGTTGTGGTGATAATAGAAGTATTATTAGGTGTAATGCTTTTGATAGGATATAAGCCAAAATTTACGGTTTGGAGTTTGTTGATAATGATTGTGTTCTTCACATTTTTGACCTTTTATTCGGCCTATTTTAATAAGGTTACGGACTGTGGTTGTTTTGGTGATGCCGTAAAACTAACGCCCTGGGAGTCTTTTGGCAAGGATATAATTTTATTGGTGTTGATTCTAGTTTTGGTGGCAGGATCAAAATTTATAAAATCGATATTTAGAAATGCAACTGGTGCAGTAGTAATGGTGCTTTCGCTTTTGGGCTGTATTATATTCTGCTATCATGTTTTGAATCATTTACCGGTAAAAGACTTTAGACCTTATAAGATTGGGGCTAATATTGAAGAGGGAATGCTCGTTCCTGAAGATGCGCCAAAGGCATTATATGAATATGCCTGGCGATTTAAGGTCGATGGTGAAGATAAGATTGTGGTTACTAACGGTGATTATCCAAGCGTAGAGGGGGAGTTTATAGATGTAGAAACCACTGAAATTCAAAAAGGATATGAGCCTCCAATCCATGATTTTGCTATAGAAAAAGATGGCGAAGACTTTACATCAATTTATTTGGCTGAGGAGCGATTGGTTGCGGTTATTGCCTATGATTTGGCGAAAAGTAATTCTGAGACTTTTCATAAAGTGAAAGAAGTTACTGATGAAGCAATTAGAAGGGGTTACAAAGTAATCGGCATGTCGGCCTCTGGAGAAGATAGGTCAAATGAATTTATTGAAGAATACGGATTAAATTTTGAGTTTTACTTTACAGATGAAACCACATTAAAAACTATAGTGCGTTCAAACCCAGCATTGTTGGTTATTGAAAAGGGAACTATTTTGCAAAAGATGCATTATAATGATTTAGATGAATTAAACCTAAAAGAGCCAAAAAATGGTATTTATTTCAATCTTGATTTAAAGAAAAGTTTGGATAGTGTAATGGTCTTAGATCAAAAATATAGGGCTAATTGGACCCCAGAGAACTGGTCAAAACAGATTGAAATTGATAGTTCAAATCTAGATTACGTAGAAAAAATAATGAAAGAGCATGGCTATCCGGGAAAAAGTATAGTCGGAGAAAAAACAGCTAGTGCAGCATGGTACGTAATTCAACATTCTGATAAAATTGACGTTTACATAGATGAAATAAAGCAGGCCGCTGACAACGGTGAACTTCCTTTTAGACTATACGCAATGATGCTAGACCGGCATTTAATGTATAACGATAAGGCGCAAATATATGGAACGCAGGGTTCATCTTATTTTATAGGTTCACCCAAAGAAATAAATTTCATTTGGCCAATTCAAAACCACGACTCCGTAAATATTTTGCGAAAAGGAGTATTTGGAACTACGGTTGAAGAATACGGAAAAGATTTGTTTGGTGACGATTTTGAGTTCAAAAATATCACCATTGAAGAAGCTCTAAAAATAAAGAATAGTGTAAACTAGAAAATTTAAAGTCTGTACAATAAACTTAAAAACTATGAGAACCAAAATAGTTGCAGGAAACTGGAAAATGAATAAGACGCAACAAGAAACAGAAACGCTTGCGGCAGAGCTAGCGGCCAAACTACCTGATACAGGTGCAGAAGTTATTGTTGCCCCTACCTTTGTAAATCTTACAACTGCGGTACGGAGCTTAGAGAACTCTGTTATTCAGGTAGCCGCACAAAACATGCACTTTGCTGAAAGCGGCGCTTACACAGGAGAGATTTCAGCGGATATGTTATTGGATATTGCTATTGATATTGTAATTCTAGGTCATTCCGAAAGACGTTCACATTTTGGAGAGACCGATGATATGCTTGCTAAAAAAGTAAATACGGCCCTTGATAAGAATATGCGCATAATTTTCTGTTTTGGTGAAGAATTGGAGGATCGTAAATCTGAAAACCATTTTGCGGTCGTAGAAAGTCATCTAAGAAATGCGCTTTTTAGTTTAAAAGCTGAAGCATTTAAAAATATCGTTCTTGCTTACGAACCTGTATGGGCTATCGGGACCGGAGAAACAGCAAGCCCAGAACAGGCACAAGAAATGCACGCTTTTATTAGGGAAACAATGGCTGCCAAATACGATGCGGCAGTTGCTAACAACATATCAATATTATACGGAGGAAGCGTAAAACCCGCCAATGCGAAAGAAATTTTTTCGAAACCAGACGTAGATGGTGGGTTAATAGGCGGGGCCGCGCTAAACGCTGATGATTTTATTGCAATAGTAAGGGCAATATAATCAGACTTGCATGACCTATTTAGAGTTTAATTTTAAGGTAGTACCGTTAGAAGTCGGCGCAGAAATCCTCATTGCCGAATTAGGTGAAGCAGGTTTTGAAAGTTTTGTAGAGAACGATTCAGGCTTTCTTGCTTATATCTTAAAATCGGACTTTGAAGAAAGCAAACTTAAAAACCTTCAACTTTTAGGCAATTCTGAATTCGCGATTACATGGAGCTTTAAAGAAATAGAACAGCAAAACTGGAATGCCGCATGGGAAAAGAGTTTCAACCCGATTAGGGTCGGTGACAAATGCATGGTAAGGGCTCCTTTTCATAAACCAGAGAAGGTAGATTTTGATATTGTTATAGAACCAAAAATGAGTTTTGGTACGGGGCATCATGAAACTACTCATATGATGTTGCAGCACATTCTTGACCATGATTTTAAGGATAAATCTGTTTTGGATATGGGCTGTGGTACCGGAATACTGGCCATTCTGGCCGAAATGAAAGGCGCTAAACCGATAGAGGCAATAGATATAGATAACTGGTGCTATTTAAATTCTATTGAAAATGTTGAACGTAATAATTGTGAGCATATCGAGGTGTTCGAAGGTGACTCGCGTTTGTTGGCTGCAAAAAAATATGATATCATTATCGCAAATATTAATAGAAATATTTTAATGGATGATATCCCAAAGTATTCAGAATGTTTGGCTAAAGAAGGTTTATTATTCCTTAGTGGGTTTTATAAAGAAGACCTAAATATTATTTCTTCAACATGTAATTTACATGCTTTAGAGTATTCTGGCAATCTTGAAAGAAACGATTGGATCGCTGCAGTTTATCGAAAAAGCTAAACAATTATGCATTTTACGAAATCGTTTTCGTAATTTTTTTCCTCATTGAAATAACCACTTAATTTTTAACCCTAAACCTTTTTACTATGAAAGATTTAAGAATCTTATCATGCGCTCTAGCGTGCGCATTTATTTTATCCTCTTGTGAGAAAGATACTGCTGACGAAACAGTTGTAGAAGCCAATAACGAGGGAGTAGTGCTTGATGCCGACTTATCACTTACTGAAGATGTGATGACTACACTTAAGACCAGTAATTTTAATACGAGTGAAGTCGGTATTATAGATTTTCATCTGCCAGATGGTTCAATTCAGAAGAGATACCAATTAGAAGGAGACATAGCTTTGTCAAAAGAACAAATGAATCAGTTTATAGAATTGGAAAGCAATAATGATAGAAACTATCATACCAATAATCTGGTAAACCCGAGAACCTTGTCAATAATTGGCTACACTGGCGGTAATTTTGCCTTGAGCAATAAAGAACGTACAGCGCTGCAGTGGGCAGTAAATAATTACAATCGATTGAATTTGGGGATTCGCTTTAACCTAACATTCGGAACGAACTTTCAGAATAAGGATATGGTCGTTTATAACAACACGATAAATAACCCTGGAGTAAGTGGTGGTGTTGCTGGTTTTCCAAGTAACGGCAACCCAAACAAATTCATTCAAATTTATGGTTTAAGCAGTTTTTCTACAAATGTCAATGAACATGTTATAACGCATGAAATGGGGCATTCGGTAGGTTTTAGACACACAGATTGGTTCAGCAGGCAGAGTTGTGGAGAAAACATTAATGAAGGTGCCGGGAGTATCGGTGCAAATCCGATTCCTGGAACTCCGGCGGGATATGACCCAACTTCACTTATGTTGGCTTGCTTTAGTTCATCGGTAGATGGTGAATTTAACGGTAATGACGTTACAGCACTTAATTACCTGTATTAATCATTTCAATTTTTATAATAATCATGGTTATGACAATGTAGAAGAAGCGCCCCTAATGGGCGCTTCTTTAATTTTTGATATTCTTTTTTGGGTCAAAAGGTTTATTTCAATACATTTATTCAAAAAGAAGGGTAATCATGTTTAGTACTAAAGAAAAGGTTTCCGAAGAACTACTGCTAGAAGAAGAAACTGTAAAGCAAAGCGAAATCGTACTTTTTAATGACGATGTCAATACTTTTGATCATGTAATAGACACCCTTATTGCTGTCTGTGAACACACCCCAGAGCAAGCAGAACAATGTTCTTTAATCGTTCACCATAATGGTAGGTGTACGGTAAAAACTGGCGAGTACGACGATTTAAAACCTAAATGTACTAGACTTTTGCAAGCAGGTCTAAGTGCTGAATTGGTATAAATCTTTTGCGATTTTCGTTCGCATTATTTTCTTTTCCTATATTTAGACAAAGCTGTCTTCTATGCGTGAGCAAATTACGTTTGTATCTATTTTAGCATTATTTCTGCTAAATTTCAAATTTGTTTCTGCTCAAGAGAATTATCCCATCCAAAATTTTCTTCCATCTGAATATGACGGGGAGAACCAAAACTGGTCGATTTCGCAATCTGCTGATAAATTAATTTATGTAGCTAATAGTAAGGGGTTGTTAGAATTTAACGGTGCAAGTTGGGCGCTTTATCCATCGCCCAATGAAACCATAATGCGTTCTGTAAAAGTTGTAGAAGATAGAATCTATACAGGTAGTTTTATGGAATTTGGGTATTGGACGAAAAACGACTTCGGTACTTT
>CALBVX010000037.1 GCA_937969515.1 uncultured Croceitalea sp.
GCAAAAGGAATTTCGCCATTATAGTTCAAGAAAAAATCTGCCTTAAGTTTCTGGTTTTTCCATATTAGGTGCGCATCGGCAAAAGTGGGTGCTACGTGGCGCGCAGCAGAATCGGTTCCATCATCATCCTCTTCTACACCCTCAGTTAAAGTCAAATTCCCTAAGAAAGACCAATTCTCGTTCATAAAAGCCTCCACGCCAAACTCAAAGCCATATACATAGGCTTTGGCAGCATTCTGTATAGCCTGCACATTGCTCAATTCGCCATTATATTCAATTTGAGACTGCCCATTGAACTCAAAATCCCTACGCACCAAAGCGTCTACCAAATAGGTGTAAAAAGCGGCACCTTTCAACACCAATTTATCATTAAAGTTCTTACTTACCCCTAGCTCCGCATTATATGCATATTCAGAAACCAAATCAGGGTTTGGCACTACTACCGAACCAGGTTCAGAATCAAAAACCTTTCCAATATCATCAATATTTGGTGCCCTAAAACCAGTCGATCCATTTAAGGTAATCTGTAAATCCGCCTTGGGAAACCAACTCATGCCCAAACTGCCCGTAAGTGCCCCAGAGCTTACGCTAGCCTCCTCAAAAGGAAAGGGGAAAAAGGTAGTATCAAAATCAGCATTTACATAAACCTGACTGTACCGTAATCCTGATAACAGGGTCAGATTGGGCTGAATTTGATACTCTCCATTAATATAACCGGCCAGCGCCTGCCAAGTAGAACCATCCGGATGTCTAGAAACGGCACCCGAGATTTCACCTGTATCAATGTTTAGATTTTGGCCGGTAGAGCCTATTTTATTAAAAATATATTCGGCACCATAGTACAAACGAAGATTACCGATTTTCTTGTTTTCAAAATCAAGGTTTAACGATAGGGCATCTGCCTGTTCGGTTGTCGTATTTCGAACAACTTCTTGAAAGTTTCTACTAATTCTACTTTCTTCAAAAAACTGATAAGCCGCCGTAATTTTTAAACCATCGTAAAACCGATTTTTTCCTTGCTGCGTCGCTCGCAAATTGGTCATAAACCATTTTTGCGGACCGTAGAACCACTCTGCAGAACGAAGGCCAGTACCAGCGTCGTCTGGTCTAATTAGACGGTCGTAACGTGAATAATCAGAAGTTTCGGAATAATATAGCCCTAAATCGTAGTTCCAATTTTTGTTCGGTCGATATCTAAATTTTTGAAGAAAATTAATCTGGTCATAGCCCGAAGGTGCTTGTTTTTTAGGGTCGTTATTCTGTACCAAGATGTCTTGACCATTTTCACGGGCGACAAAATTGTTTCGCAAATACGAGTCAGGGCCATGTTCACCCATCGTTAAATCACCAAAACTATTGTAAGTGAAACTAGTATACGAGGCCCATGTTTGGTGCCCCAAGTTAAAATCTAGGTGTACGGTATTCTCATTATTTGCAGTGGCAAACCGATAGGCCGCCTTACCTGAAAAAGTAAGGCTATCGGTATATGAAAACCTAGGGTCTTGCGTAAAAAAGTTCATTACCCCACCAATGGCGTCACTACCATAAATAACAGAGCCCGGACCAAATATAATTTCGGTATTCTTAATGGTGAAAGGGTCTATCGAAATAACGTTTTGAACATTTCCGCCCCTAAAAATGGCGTTGTTCATACGTACCCCGTCTACAGAGAGTAGTAATCGATTGGTTGCAAAACCTCTAATTAAAGGGCTGCCACCGCCCAACTGACTCTTTTGAACAAAGACCTTACCACTATTTTGTAATAGGTCGGCCGAGGTTTGGGGGTTTGTAAACGCAATGGTTCTCGCGTCTATAGCCACTATTTTTTGTGGGACATCTTTGCGTTGTTGTTCCCACTTTGAAACAGACATCACCACCTCTTCTAATTGTTCTGGTTTTAAATTTAGATAAACCCGATTTCCTCTTTTTGAAAGTTGGGCAATAGTGATTGTAATAGCCTCATAACTTATGTGTTTAAAGGTAATTCGCTCGTTTTTGCCAAAAATGGAAAGGTCGCAACTACCGTCAAAATCGGTGACCGCTGTTTTAGATTTATCTTGATTAAAAACAGCAACATTGACTATCTCATTGCCAGAATCGGCATCTAAAACAACCGCCTGTTGGGCTATGGTCGCTAAAGAAACTAGAAGGAAAAAAATAAGCAGAGCTACATTGCGCATACTAGTCAAAAACTGCATTTAAAACGGCCAAAGACTTGGGTTTTCTAAATCCGTGCAAATGTAATTCAAAATAGAGAATTACTGATTTTAAAAGTGATTCACGGACACCTTTGGTTATTCTTATCTCTTTAAGTGCATCAAATTTTATGCCCAAAAGTTTTTTGAAATATGTCGTATTTTCATTTTCAATTAAAGGGTTCAATGTAGGACTCGAAACAAACTGCCCCTCTAACAAATCGAAATAGGCTGATGTACCCTCTGACTCCTCTGGATAGAAGCCCAAAAACTTAGTCAAGTTCACTAAAAACAACAAGTGAAAATCGGCAATTTTTTCATTACGATCCAACCACCGAAAACTATTTTCGAGATAATCGTATAAACCCGTGTCTTGCTGTTCTTCTTGAATACTGCTGCCCAACATTTCGGCCAAAAAAAGCACCAAACTATTTTTTACAATATTGGTGTGCAGGGTCTTATAAGGGTATAATAATTTAACCTCCCTAATGGTTTCTAAAGTCCCTTTATTTTTATGGCTTGCCGTTAATTCTAACTGTGTTAAAGGTTGAAAATAAGCAGTTTTTAATTTTCCTTTTTTCGAAGCCAGAACTCCCTTCAGCAGATACGATTTTAAGCCATCTGATTGTGTAAATGCTTTTACAATAAGGCTGGTATCACCATATTTTAATGACGAAAGTATAATTGCTTTGGTAGTTACTTGCACGTTACAGTAAACAGATTAAAATAAACAGTGAACAGTAAAAGTAGTCTTCTTTAGACTAAACTTAAAACTGTTCACTGTGAACTGTTTACTGAAAATCGTAATTAGATTACCCCCTGAGCAAGCATCGCATCGGCCACTTTTACGAATCCGGCGATATTTGCCCCTTTAACGTAGTTGCAATAACCGTCAGCGTCCTTTCCAAATTCCACACAAGAATTGTGGATATCTTCCATAATGTCTTTCAATCTTTGGTCTACCTCTTCACGAGACCAACTAATACGAAGTGAGTTTTGTGACATTTCTAATCCCGAAGTAGCAACGCCACCAGCGTTTGAAGCTTTACCAGGTGCGAAAAGTATTCTCGCCTCGTGGAACTCATGAATAGCTTCAGGTGTCGATGGCATATTAGCACCTTCTGCTACGCATATACAACCATTTTTAATTAGTGTCTTGGCATCGTCT
>CALBVX010000038.1 GCA_937969515.1 uncultured Croceitalea sp.
CTAAGTCGGTTTTTAAGGCTAAATCCCTTAAAATACCAATGGCTTTTTTGTAATGATGTTCTTCGGCAAAATAGGCCTCAACTTTTTCAGACCGATTCATAATTAGAATTTTTCACCAGTAAGTTCGCAAATTTTCACAATAGTTTCAACTGCTTTTTGCATACTTTCTAGCGGCACGTATTCATACTTACCATGAAAATTATGTCCTCCTGCAAAAATATTAGGGCAGGGCAGGCCCATAAAACTCAATTGTGAGCCATCAGTGCCTCCTCTAATAGGTTTAATTATAGGTTCGATTCCTATTTTCAGCATGGCCTCTTCGGCAATTTCGATAATATGAAAAACAGGCTCTATTTTTTCTTTCATATTTCTGTATTGATCATTGATTTCTACTGAAATAATCGCTCCATATTTGTTATTCAACTTTTCAGAAATAGCTCGTAACAAGCCCTTTCTCGCCTGAAACTGTTCTTCGTCGTGATCACGTATAATTAGCTCGAATTCGGCATTTTCGATATCTCCTTTTATACCATGAATATGAAAAAAGCCTTCATTGCCCTCGGTCATTTCGGGTACCTCTCGTGGAGGCATAAGACTTATGAACTCATTAGCTACACCAATGGCGTTGATCATTTTGTTCTTTGCATAGCCTGGGTGTACACTTTTACCTTTTATAATCACCTTTGCCCCAGCGGCATTAAAATTTTCATATTCGAGCTCACCGATCTGACTTCCATCTACCGTATAGGCCCAATCTGCCCCAAACTTTTTTACATCAAACTTATGTGCGCCTCTACCAATTTCTTCATCAGGGGTGAAGCCTACGCGAATTTTCCCATGTTTTATTTCCGGATTTTGAATTAAAAACTCCATGGCGGTTATAATTTCGGCTACTCCGGCCTTATCATCAGCTCCTAATAAAGTCTTTCCGTTTGTAGTAATCAGCGTTTGCCCTTCGTATTGTTTTAAATCTTCGAAATAATCGGGCGATAAGACCATATTTGAAGCTTTATCCAAAACAATATCGCCACCATCGTAATTTTCAATGATTTGTGGTTTTACATTAGCGCCTGTATAATCTGGTGTGGTATCATAATGCGCTATAAAACCAATTGTAGGAACTTCTTTGTTTAGATTACTGGGCAAGGTAGCCATGATATATCCATTTTCATCGATAGAGACCTTCTCCAAGCCAATCTTACTCAGTTCAAGTACAAGTTTTTTAGCTAATTTCCACTGTTTTTCTGTACTTGGGGTAGTTTTGGAATTAGGGTCACTTTGTGTATCAATTGAAACATATTCCAAAAATCGAGGTAGTAGGTTTTCCATAAAACATGCTTTTCATCAAAAATAATGCTTATTAAATCGGAAATATGATAAAAAAAAGCCGATTGCAGCTATATTGTTGTACTAACCTAACTGATTTGATAAGAACTTTACTCCCTTTATTTCTGCTACTAATGCACTTTTCCGCTTATTCACAAGAAGTATGTTACTTGGGGATCGGTGGTAAAGACGATGCTACTATTATAAATGTTTTTAAGTTAGATTCTACTCAAGTTCAAAAACTTAAAGATTGGGGGGCAGAGCTAAAATACCGCAATAGTTTTTTAATCGATCAAGCGAACAATTTGGTCAAAAGGCATGCAGAGAGTTCTCCAGAAGTACTCATGACGATGTCATACCAGTACAGGAAATTATTGGATAGTATGCAAAGTAATTTGCATATGCTCGATAAGCGTATGTTAGGTATTTTTACCGACGAGCAATACAGCCTTTACGTTAAACTCTGCCATGAAATTTCTAGTAGTCCGCTTTACCCGACCATTCCTGTTAACGAAAAATAGCAAAAGATGTCAGATTACCAGGTAAGAGTTTCTATTTTTGCGCAAATTTCAGAGTAGATGTATAAGTACCTAATTAGGCCCTTATTGTTTTTATTGGATGCCGAAACTGCACATCATTTTTCTTTCTTTTCTATAAGAATACTATCTAAATTGGGCTTTGCTTCTATATTTAGGTCATTGTACTTAGTAGATGATAAAAAATTGGAACGCGAAGTTTTTGGTATAAAATTTAAAAATCCCGTGGGTTTGGCAGCAGGTTTTGATAAAGATGCCAAGCTTTTTAATGAATTTTCAGACTTTGGTTTTGGTTTTGTTGAAATCGGAACGCTAACACCAAAGGGCCAACCAGGTAACCCTAAACCAAGATTATTCCGCTTGAGAGATGATGAGGGAATTATTAACCGAATGGGGTTTAATAATGGCGGCGTTTTTGATGCGGTCGAAAGACTTAAGAAAGAACATCGCGTAATTGTTGGTGGAAATATTGGTAAGAACAAGATTACTGCTAATGAAGATGCGGTCAAGGATTATCTAATTTGCTTTGATGCCCTTTTTGAACATGTAGACTACTTTGTAGTAAACGTGAGCTCCCCTAATACCCCGGGACTAAGGGAACTACAGGATAAAAAACCTTTAACCGAACTATTAAAGCAATTAAAACGGGAAAATTCAAAAATTGCCAAGACGAATAATGTCAAAGAGAAACCCATTTTATTAAAAATAGCTCCCGATTTGACCGAAAGCCAGTTATTGGACATAATTGATATCGTAGCAAATACAATGATTGAGGGAATTATCGCCACGAATACGACCATCAATAGAAAAGGTTTGAAATCTCATTTAACACTGGCAGAAGAAAAGGGTGGACTTAGTGGAAAACCCTTAAAGAACAGAAGTACCGAAGTAATACGCTTTTTGGCAGAAAAGAGTAATAAGGCATTCCCTATTATTGGGGTTGGCGGAATTCATTCTGCCGAAGATGCTTTGGAAAAATTGGAAGCTGGTGCCGACCTAGTCCAATTGTATACTGGTTTCGTCTACGAAGGACCGGGTTTGCTTAAGAAAATCAATAAAGCTATCTTGGAAAGGGAACAGTAATCCTTTTCAAATGAAGCAATTCACACTAGTTTTAGTAGCATTAATTTCTACAACTTTAGTATTTAGTCAGCAAGAAAGCGAGCCAAAAACCGAGTTTACAAAAATGTATCTCCCTGTTTGGCTAGAGGCGCAATCGCATTGCTTGGAGGTTGCCGAGGCAATGCCCCAAGAACTATATAGTTTCAGACCAACCCCTGAAAGTAAATCCTTCGCAGAGCAAATGGTTCATATCGGGTATACTATAGAACTTTTGACCAAACGTTATGTTCAAGGTATGGAAGTGGTTCCAAATACCCCGGATGCTTCCAAACTTAGTAAGTCCGAAATTATCACCTTGTTAAAATCAGGGTTTGCCTATACTACGGAAATCATTAAAACTATAGAACAAGAAAAACTCGATGAAAACTGCGTGATGTATCATAGTGGAAATGCGGTAAGCAGGGCTTTCGCATTTTTTTATGTACAAGACCATTTAACCAATCATAGGGCGAAAGCCAACCTTTATCTACGAATGAATGCTATCGAACCTCCAGAATATACTTGGTAAATTTTACTGCGCCCAGTAATCTAAGACCAAGACATCGTCAATATGAGGTGAAGCAACGGCTATAAAAGCCTTATGGTCTGGATGAGGCAGATAGATAGCCCTATCTTCTTCATTTTTAAAGCTTACAAAAAAGGAATGGGTAAAACCTTTATCCAAACCTTCAGGGCTATTGTTGGTTCCCCATTCAAAATCCACAATTTGCGGAATTTTTCCTGGTAAAGCTGCAAATGTCTTTTCAATAGTAGCTAGCTCTTCTGTACTTGTATCTTCTTTAAATTTAAAGAGTACGATATGGCGTAGTAAGCTGTCTTGTGTTATTTTTTCAGTGGTCATTGTTGATTTTTCTTTTACATCGATTGAAACACACCCTTGTATAAGGAAAAAGGAGACTAGTAAAAATAATGAACTGCTTAAATGATTGATTCTCATATTTGATTTATCAGGAGCCCGAATTTAGCTTTTAAAATTATAGAATTTGTATTTTGAGCACTTAAAATTCAATTTTGAATTACGAAATACTACTTGGTTTTATTCTTGCCACAGCTGCGCTTGGTGTATCTCCCGGACCGGATAATATTTTTGTACTTACCCAGAGTATTGCCAATGGCAGAAAATATGGTTTAGCGACCGTTGCGGGGCTAATGACCGGTTGTTTGGTACACACCAGCTTTCTGGCTTTTGGTGTTTCAACGATTATAAAAAACAATGACACGGTCTTTTTAATTATTAAACTGTTCGGTGTAGCCTATCTCTTATATCTTTCTTATTTGGTTTATAAGGGCGGAAATACCATTGAGATAAATAGGGAAGTAGCCCCACAAAAGGGTGTGTTTGCGCTCTTTCGAAAAGGCTTTATAATGAATGTCTTAAACCCAAAAGTGACCATCTTTTTTTTAGCATTTTTTCCCGGTTTTCTTTTTAGCAATAGCTTAAATACAATTTGGCAATTTTATATTCTGGGTTTTATCTTCATACTAGTTTCTTTCATGATTTTTGCGGCTATTGCCATTCTTGCAGGCGCTATTAGCACCTATATCTTAAGAACTCCAAAAGCCGGCTTTTTTCTTAAGTGGTTGCAGATTGTTGTTTTTGTTGGTATAGCTATTTATCTGCTGCTATCGGATAAATAATGGTAATTTTGAAACTAGAATGTCAAAAGTAAAACTCATAGAATGTCCACGAGATGCCATGCAGGGTATAAAGGCATTTATTCCAACGGAACGGAAGGTCAAATATATTCAGTCGCTCTTAGGCTGTGGTTTTGATACTATAGATTTTGGAAGTTTTGTTTCACCGAAGGCAATTCCTCAAATGATAGATACGGCAGCGGTTTTAAGTAAGTTGGATTTATCAAAAACCAATAGCAAACTTTTAGCGATTGTCGCTAATGTTAGAGGTGCTACGGATGCGAGCGAGCATAAAGAAATAGATTATTTGGGCTACCCTTTTTCAATTTCTGAGAACTTTCAAATGCGAAACACGCACAAGACTATTGAACAGTCCGTTGAAACCCTTAAAAGTATTTTAGATATTGCCAATAACACTGGTAAAGAAGTGGTTACTTACATTTCAATGGGTTTTGGAAACCCCTATGGTGACCCTTGGAACGTTGAAATAGTGGGGGAGTGGACAGAACGTCTTGCAGAGATGGGAGCAAAAATATTATCGCTTTCTGATACCGTGGGTACTTCAAACCCAGAAACCATAGATTATCTTTTTTCCAATCTTATACCAAAATACCCAGAAATCGAGTTCGGGGCACATTTGCATACCACGCCAACAAAATGGCACGAAAAAGTTGATGCTGCTTATAAAGCGGGGTGTAGGCGTTTTGATGGTGCCATACAAGGTTTTGGTGGCTGCCCTATGGCCAAAGATGAATTGACCGGTAATATGCCTACCGAGCGTATGTTATCTTACTTTACCGCAGAAAA
>CALBVX010000039.1 GCA_937969515.1 uncultured Croceitalea sp.
TCTTCCATAGTCTTCACTTGAAGTGTATCACTCATAGTTATAGCTTTATTCGTTTACCCAGTTTAAACGGTCCATTTGATTATAAGGCCATGGTGCACCATTATTCTCAATGTTTGACATCATATTATTCAATTCTGTTGGTGCAGCTGACTGCTCCATCACCAAATACCGTCTCATCTCTACAATAATTGAAAGTGGGTCAATACTTACCGGGCAAGCTTCTACGCAAGCATTGCAAGTGGTGCAGGCCCAAAGCTCTTCATTGGAAATATAATCTCCCAAAAGCTGTTTTCCGTCTTCCACAAAAACACCTTTATTTTTGTCCATGTTTTTACCTACTTCCTCTATGCGGTCACGGGTATCCATCATTATCTTTCTCGGAGATAGTTTTTTACCTGTTTGATTTGCAGGGCATTCTGAGGTACATCTACCACATTCAGTGCATGTGTATGCGTTCAACAACTGTACCCAACTTAAATCCATTACATCTGAAGCCCCAAATTTTTCTGGCTCTTCCGCATCTTCTGCAGGTGCGGCAAATGGATCTGCAGAGGGGTCCATCATCAATTTTACTTCTTTGGTTACGGCTGCTACATTATTAAATTCTCCGTTCGCCTTAAGTTTTCCATAATACGTGTTCGGAAAAGCCAATAGAATATGTAAATGTTTCGAATAATAGAGGTAATTCAAAAAACATAGAATTCCAATAATATGCAACCACCATGCCGTTCGTTCTAGCATTATGAGTGAAGAAACGGACAGATTATTAAACAACGGAGCAATAAACTGACTTATCGGAAATGCACCTGCTTTTGTATAATGATCAGCACCAAGCTGCTGCAACTGAAAATCTGCGGCATTCATAGTAAGAAACAAAAACATTAATACCAACTCAATATATAGAATTAGGTTACCGTCTTTTTTGGGCCAACCTGCCATCTCTGGCTTTAGAAAGCGTTTTAGTTTTATGATATTTCTTCTCAGCCAAAAAACAACAACGGCCACAATGACCAAAAAGGCCAATATTTCAAAAGAACCGATTAAAAAATCATATATCGAACCTAATGGGGCAAATATTCTGTGTGTTCCTAAAAGGCCATCAATAATAATTTCTAGAACTTCAATATTTATAATGACAAAGCCAACATAAACAATAATATGCATTAAACCAGCAATAGGCCTAACCACCATTTTAGACTGGCCCAGAGCTATTCTGGCCATATTTTTCCAGCGTTGGTCTTTATTGTCCGATACATCTACATCTCTACCTAATTTAATATTTCTAGACAGTTTTCTTACGTTTCTTGTAAAAAAACCGATGCCTAAAAAAAGTGCAATCGCAAATAGAATGTTTGGAAGGTATTCCATAAAAATCAGTTAGTTATCGTTCTTCGCTGCAGGATCGTCTTCAGGAAGTTCATATTCTTTTTGTTTCTTTCCAAAAACCGAAACGTTTACATATCGTTTTGGATTTAACCTAAAATCTTGAAGTAATAAATCCAATTCACGTGAAGCATGGGATAAATTATTATAAAGCTCATCGTTATTCGCTAGTTTGCCCAAAGAACCTTCTCCATTTTGTATTTTACCTAATAAACTATTGAGATTGGTAATGGTAGCTTCAAGGTTTTTAATTGTCTTGGCCAAATCTACCTCAGCTAGCGATTCTGATAATTTAGCAAAGTTAGCGCTAGTGGTGTTTATATTTTTTATTGAACTATCTAACTGTGTTTTGTTGTCGGCCAATAACTCGTTCATGGCATTGGCGCTAACCTGAAAACTTCTCACCAGTGCATTTAAGCCCGCAATACTTTGTCTAAGCTCTCTTTTAGTTGGGTCATCCAACACATCATTGAAATTCATGAGTAACGAGTCCGCATTCGATACCGCACCCTCAACCTTTAATTGGAGAGGGGTTAATTTTTCTTGTACAAGGGCTGTAAGACCCGGTTTAATATTTGCTTTTAGCGTATCACCTGATTTTACCATCGGCGAATTATCAAATACGGGGATTATTTGTATTCCTTTTCCACCAATGATACCGGTATCATACAATTCGGCCCTACTATTCTTAGAAAATTCAAAATCACTGCTTACCGAAAACGTAACAAGCAATTTACCTGTATCGTCTTTAAATCGGATACTATTGACATTACCAACGCTAAATCCGTTAATAACAACCTCTGTGCCTGGCTGTAAACCACCTACATTATTATATACTGCGTAAAGAGTTTTGCTATCGTCAAAAATTGAAGATGCCTTTAAATAGCTGTACCCAAAAATCACACAAAGGATACCTAAAATTACAATAAGACCTGTTTTAACTTCTCTTGATAGTTTCAAAGGTTCAGTTTTCTGTTATAAACAAAATTAGGAATAATTTTAAGACAAGTCCCTATTGCGCCGGAACAGCTTTTATAGCTTCGTTCAAAGGAATGCGAGTACCGTTTTTATAAGCTACTATATATGATGTGGTATAGCCTTTAGCATCAGCATTTGATTTAAGTAGTTTGGCCTTTAGGTAAGAATTCGTATTGCCGTACATGTAACGGAATAAGTTTTTTACCGGTTCTTTGGATAAGGTGTTCAATCCGTTAAAATTATCGCCATCTAGCGGAATCACTTTTGAACTGGCCATTAGCTGTACTTTGAAGATAACATCATCTACGGCAACAATCTCCGTCTTTTCCTTTTTTGGGGTATCTTCTTTCACCACCTGCTTTGTGATGGATTTAGTACTATTCTCAATAACTTCTGCAACTTCCTCCTTTTTCGGGGGCGTTACAGTAACTGCTTCTTTTATTTCTTTTACAACCTCTTCTTTTTTAGGAACATCTTCTGTCACAAAAGTATTTTCTTGCTCGATAAGATTAGCGTCCACCCCATCTTTATAGCTTAAAATTGCATTAGCAATAGCAGTGGCCATTTGATTTTGACCTTTGACGGAATTTAGATAGGCACCCTCATTCTTATTTGTTAAAAATCCTGTTTCTACGAGAACACTTGGCATAAAGGTTTGGTGCAGAACAATAAAACCTGCTTGCTTTACCTTACGATCTTTGCGCTTTAATTTCGCAGTAAAATTATCTTGCATCAACTTTGCCAGCTGAATGCTTTGTTCTAAAAATTCTTCTTGCATAATAGTAAGACCAATCACAGACTCTGGCGAGTTTATATCGTACTTCGCATATTTTTGCTCGTAATTATCTTCTAAATAAATAACGGAGTTTTCTTTTTTAGCAACTTCAAAATTTTGTTTGTTGGCATGAAGTCCTAAAACAAAAGTGCCCGCTCCATTGGCGTCTGAATTGTGAGAATCGCAATGAACGGATACAAAAAGGTTCGCATTTGCCTCATTAGCTATTTGTCCTCTTTCGAAAAGATCTACGAAAGTATCATCATCTCTTGTAAAAATTACTTCAATATCTTGTTGCTTTTTTAGTAGTTCTCCAACTTTAAGTACTATTGAGAGTGCAATATTTTTTTCTAAATAACCATTACCCAAATTACCGGGATCATGCCCGCCATGCCCAGCATCAAGTACAACAATAAATTTATCCTTCGTAGGTGCTTCGGTACTGTTTTTGATAAAAGATGAGAAGAGTAAAAAGAGTAAACTAAATACTAAGGATAAAAACCGTTTTTTAATCATAAGAATTATTCATTTTCAATGTTCTGCCTTGGTTAAATTTATCGTAATGTCCGATTAACAGAACAAAAAATATATGTAAGTTTGAGCTTCAAAAACCAAGCCAACCTGCTACAAAAATAGGATTTATCACGTTGCAAGCAAACAAACATCTTCTTCTTTTCCTATTCGTGCTGGTTTCAAGTGTGCAATACGTATCGGCACAAGAAGACCCGATTACACCATTACCTATAAAAGCTGTAAAAGATACCATTGTTGCTCCATTACTTCCACCAAATATTTTAAACGATTCCATTCAAGTCGATTCTGTAACCCAAGATTCATCTCAAGGTAAAAAACCCTTATTGCTTGATAAGATAAAATACAAAGCGAAAGACTATGTGCGATTAAGCCAAAAAGAGAATAAAATTTATCTGTACAACGAAGCTGAAATCTACTACCAAGATACCGAGCTCAAAGCCGGAATCATAATCATGGATTATGTAAAAAATGAAGTGTATGCCGGTAGAATAAAAGATTCTACAGGAACCTACACCCAATTACCGTACTTTAAACAAGGTACTAATGTGGTCATACCCGACTCGATTCGATTTAACTTTGATACTCAAAAGGCGCTTATTTGGAATTCTAGAACTGAACAACAAGCAGGAGCAGGCTCTTTAGGAAGCGATGCGATGAAAGTATTGGCAGAAATTACTAAAAAAGAAAATGACTCGGTCTATTTCTTAGAATCAGCCAGATTAACGACTTCAAAAGACACCGTTGACCCCGATTATTACATAAAAATAAACAAGGCAAAATTTGTGCCCGGCAAAAAAATTATTGCCGGCTTTAGTAACATGTACTTGGTAGATGTACCAACGCCTATTGCATTGCCTTTCGCTTATTTTCCGCTTACTACAGGAAGAACAGGCGGTTTGATCTTCCCTACTTTTACACAAGATCCTAATCGGGGATTTGCAGTGCAAAATGGCGGATATTATTTTCCAATAAACGATTATGTAGATTTTAGTATACTTGGCGACTTTTTCACCAATGGTAGTTATGGTTTTAGAACGCAAACCATATATACCAAAAGATACCGATATCGGGGTAATATTAATTTTAGGTACGAGAATCAAATAACAAGTCAGAAAGGATTTAGTGATTTTTCTAGATCTACGCTTTACAATATTCAAATATCGCATAGCCAAGACCCAAAGGCTAGTCCTAATTCGAGGTTTTCAGCCCAAGTAAATTTGGGCAGTAGTCAGTATTTTACCAATTCGTTTAATCAAATTAACGTACAAAACACACAAAACAATAATCTCTCAAGTTCAATTTCATATTCCAAGACATTTCCAGAATACCCGTCCGTAAATGTAAGTTTAACGGCAACCCATAACCAAAATATTAGTTCTAATGCAGCCCCGGATGCAGATAACATTACGTTGACCTTGCCAACTTTGCAGGCAAGTATGGAGCGAATTTTTCCGTTTGCAAAACGGGAAGGAATCAAGAAAGGGATCATACAGAATATCAACTTTCAATATAACCTAAGAGCAGAAAATCGTATTCGTACCAATGATGAAGATTTTCTGACCGGTAGAATGTTCGAAAATGCCCAAATAGGAGCCAGACACACTATACCCTTAAACACAAATTTCAAGGTTGCTAAATATTTTAGCGTCTCCGTCGGTGGTAATTATGAAGATGTCTGGACGGCCCAAACCTTTCAAAGAGGTCTGGACCCAAATGACCCTGACAGCAATCGAGAAGTTGTTCTTGATACCATCAATGGTTTTGACCGGTATAACAGATATGGCTTAAGCGCTAGTGTTGGTACTACACTGTATGGTACTTTTAACTTTGGAGAGGATAAAAAAATACAGACGATACGGCATGTAATGCGACCTTCAATTGGTTGGGGATACACGCCCTCTTTTGAGCAGTTTTATGACAGCTATACCGATTTGAATAACGAAGAAGTTCTTTTTAGCCGGTTCGAAGGAACATTGAATGGAGCTCCTAGTTTGAATAAATCGAACTCCATCAGTTTCTCGGTTCAAAACACCTTAGAAGCCAAAGTAAGAGATAAAGATTCTACAAAGCTTGAGCCTAAGAAAATCAAGCTTTTAAGTAACCTTAATTTTTCTACAGCATATAATTTTGAAGCGGATTCCCTGAAACTGGCGCCTATTGGTTTCAATGGGGGAACAAGTATTCTGAACAATAAAATGAACATTAACTTTTCGGGTAGCCTTGACCCCTATACCATAGACAATAATGGTAGAAGGATAAATACATTTAATGTTTCTGATGGAGGAAGCCTACTTCGTTTGACAAGAGCCAGCATGAATCTGAGTTATTCCCTTAACAATGAAACGTTCAAGAAAAAGAATAAAGACGGCGAAGAGGACAATGAAAGTGAATTGAACGACGAGTATCGTGCTCGTAGTGGTGGACGTACGGATGACCTTTTTGGTTTTGGTTTAAACGACGATACTTTTAATAGGTCAAGTAAAAAAAATCAGGATGACATCGAAAATCCAATTTATGGAACGGTCATCCCCTGGGATTTACGTATGCAATTCACTACTTCTTATAACAATTCTAACCGCCAAAACGAATTTGGAAATACCTCGCTAATGTTTTCCGGTAATATTTCACCTTCGCCAAGATGGAGTGTCAGGGTTTCATCGGGGTATGACTTTAAAAATAAAGGCTTTGCACAAACCCAATTAGGTTTTCAGCGGAATTTAAAGAGTTTTGATTTGCGTTTTAATTGGGTGCCCTTTGGAAGAAATGAACGTTGGGACTTTTTTATAGGCATCAGCAGTTCTATTCTTCAAGATTTGAAATGGGAAAGTAGAAGTCAACGTATTAGATAATATTAGTAAATTTAACAATGAAAAAAATAATCACTACTTCAAAAGCTCCAGCACCTATTGGCCCTTACAATCAGGCAACTTTAATAAAAGACACCTTATATATTTCTGGTCAAATTCCTATTGACCCAAGTACTGGTGAGCTTGTTGAGGGGAACATTAAAAAGGAAACTACCCAATCTATGGAAAACCTAAAAGCCATTTTAGAGGAAGCCGGGATGACCTTTGAAAATGTAGTGAAGTCATCTATTTTCGTGAAAGACATGCATCAATTCTCACAAATCAATGAAGCTTACGGTGCCTATTTCGATGTCGATACCGCTCCGGCAAGGGAAACTGTCGAAGTTGCCAATTTACCCAAATTTGTAAATGTAGAAATCTCGATGATTGCCGTTAAATAGTGCTTTTGTGAAACTCTACAAGGCCATCGATAGGTCTTTGCCTTATTACACCAAGTATTAAATCATTGCGATGGATTACCGTTGCAAGTTCTTCTCTTAAGTAATATGCAATACTGCCTACAAAATTTACAGGAACCTTGGTGGCAAGTTCAAACTGCATAATGTAATTGTTTACGAACTGCTGAAATCCCTTATCAATAACCCCTCTGCAGTAAGGATGTTCTTTGTTTTCTACAATGAATTTGGCGAATGTTGCCAAATACGTATTGGGGTTGGGCTGCTTGTACAAGTGATCTTTTATTACATCGGCATCCAACTCATATTCTTTGGCGAATTTTATACCCAGATCTTGCGGCATTTTATGAAAATAATAATCTCTCAATAGTTTTCGCCCAAAGAAATTACCACTTCCATCATCCATTAAAATATAGCCCAAAGAGGTTACTTTTTGAAACAGTTGATGCCCATCATAATAACTACAATTAGACCCTGTGCCCAGAATACATACAATACCCTGATGACCTATTTTAGTTGTAGAGTATATGGCGGCATAGGTATCTTCTCTTACTTCGCTTTTAGCTTTGGGGAAAAAATCGTTAAAAATTTCTTTCAGAAACTTTTTCATTCTATCGGTACCGCAACCGGCTCCATAGAAATAAAGGTTGGTAACTTCTGCTCTGTTCTTGGCTAATTCAAAATTATTTGCTAAACGATCTTCAATAACTTCTCTAGTTAATACCTCTGGACTTAGACCTAAGGTTTGGGTAACAAAAAGTTGCTCTCCTTTACTATCTAAAGCTATCCAATCTGACTTAGTAGCACCACTATCTACAATTAAAATCATATGTTTTAAAATAAATATTCCTGAAAATAATGAATTTAGTCCTCATAATTTTCAGGAATAGTTAAAGTGTCTTATTTACAGGCTTGCAACATGCTGTGCAAGATCTACCATCTTATTTGAGAACCCGGCCTCATTGTCATACCAAGAAATAAGTTTGAAGAATTTAGAATTCAATTCAATTCCAGCTCCTGCATCAAAAATACTTGTATGCGTATCTGAAACAAAATCTTGAGACACAACGGCATCGTCAGTGTAACCTAATACCCCCTTCATCTCTCCTTCAGAAGCAGCTTTAAAGACTTTTTTGATTTCTTCGTAAGAGGTTTCTTTTTCTAATCGAACCGTTAAATCAACAACAGAGACATCAGCTGTAGGCACCCTAAAGGCCATACCTGTTAATTTTCCTTGTAAAGCAGGAATTACTTTTGTAACCGCTTTTGCAGCCCCTGTAGATGCTGGTATAATATTTAGCATGGCACTTCTACCACCACGATAATCTTTTTTAGAAGGTCCGTCTACAGTTAACTGTGTAGCCGTAGTTGCATGAACCGTTGTCATTAAACCTTCTTCAATTCCGAAGTTATCATCTAAAACTTTAGCTAAAGGGGCCAAGCAGTTTGTCGTACATGAAGCATTTGAAACAATCTTATCAGAAGCCTTAACATCTTTATGGTTTACACCCATTACAAACATAGGGGCATCTTTAGATGGTGCAGAGATTACTACTTTTTTGGCACCACCATCAATATGATATTGTGCAGTTTCCATCGTAGTAAAGATACCTGTGCATTCTGCCACGATATCAGCTCCAGCTTCATCCCATTTTAGATTTTTCGGATCTCTTTCGGCAGTAATTCGGATTGTTTTTCCATTGACTACCAAATGTCCATCTTTTACAGCCACAGTGCCATCAAATCTACCATGAACAGAATCGTATTTTAATAAATACGCCAAATGTTCAACGTCTAACAAGTCGTTTATGGCTACAACGTCAACATTATCTCTTTTTACCGAAGCCCTAAAGACCAATCGACCAATTCTACCAAATCCATTTATACCAATTTTAACTTGTGCCATTATTCTATTTTTAAAGTTTAATTAAATTGTCATTATATCAGAAACCCTTATGAGTTCTTCATCTATAGCGGTATGTGCGCTAATAGCTTCTTTTATAGGTACCAAAACCAATTTGGTATCACGAATACCAACCATGTAGTTTGATTTACCTTCAATTAAGGCCTCAACAGCCTTTACACCCATTCTACTGGCCAAAACCCTATCAAAACAAGTCGGATTACCACCACGCTGCATGTGACCTAAAACAGATACCCTAACATCGTAGATGGGTAAATGCTCTTCTACGTATTCTTTAAGTTCAAAAACATTCTTTCCTGTTTTGTCACCTTCCGCAACTATTACAATACTTGAAGACTTACCAGATTTTTTGCTTCGCTTTAATGAATCAAGCAACCTTTCTAATCCTAAATTCTGCTCAGGAATCAATATCTCTTCAGCACCTGCACCAACGCCTGCATTCAAGGCAATATGCCCAACATCACGCCCCATAACCTCAATAAAGAACAGACGATTATGCGAACTGGCAGTATCCCTAATTTTATCTATAACCTCAACTACGGTATTTATTGCAGTATCAAAACCAATGGTATATGAAGTACCTATGATATCATTATCAATAGTTCCAGGAATACCCATTACAGGAAAATCAAATTCTTCATTAAAAAGTTGGGCTCCGGCAAAACTTCCATTACCGCCAATTACCACAAAGGCATCGATTCCCGCTTTAACCAATTGTTCATGGGCTTTTTTTCTTCCTTCTGGAGTTCTAAATTCCTCACAACGAGCAGATTTTAAGACTGTTCCCCCTTTATTAATGATATTGTTTACGCTACGGGCATTCACTGGTTTAAAATCACCATCTATCATTCCTTGGTAGCCTCTATAAATTGCAACACATTCCAACTTCATAAAGGCGCATGCACGAACAACAGAGCGTATTGCTGCGTTCATTCCTGGGGAATCTCCCCCAGAAGTGAAAACTGCTATTTTCTTGATTTTTTTGGTCATTTCAAAAATTGAAATATCAAAACTAGGAAACTTATTTCAATAAAAGAACGCTGTATTAGTCTATTTATCAATGCATAAACAACTCAAACGTTTTCGTTTGGTGTTTTTTGTCATTTTAATTTTTTTAGTGGCATTTTTAGCGCTTAGGAAGTTCCTTTTTGGTATAAAAACGGATTAGACTATCCTTACCCATAATGTTATTTGGTGTAGTAACTTCTTTAGGTTTTTCTTTTTTCTTGAAGACTTTTCGCATCAGTTCTTTGAAAGTATCAAAATCTACTTGATACGATAATCCGAGCCCTTGGGTATACCCTTGTCGCTCACCAATGAATTGCTGTAACTGATTTTCCCTATTAAAAATTTTAGCGCTTAGCGTTCCTTCTTCATTTAATAAGACCTGAACCTCAACATCACCGGCCACAACAGTTTCTGATACCCCGCCAACCGGAACCCCCACTCTACCGTTTATTAATATTTTATCGCTAATCTGTGTGGAAACCGTAAAACCAAACCGGTCCTCCGTATTTATGCCAGATTCATTATCTAAAAAACCTTGTTCGTAAGAAACACCAAAATTTAACTTGTCATTATTGCCCGTGAGTACCTGATTTAACAGCCCAGAGGCTGTTTGAATTAAATTTCCTGTGACAGCTTGTTGGTTTAATCCTGCGGTTTCTTGATTGACGAATGTTCCTTGCGCTAATAAAAAGAAGGCATTGTCACTTTTAATTGTTGGATCTTGCAACCTATATTCAAGTTCGGATTGCACCACGGAATTCGTACCTGGAAACTCGATATCAAAGTCTATTTGAGAATTTTCTAATTCTCCATTTAGCCGTATGACAACTTCAGTAGGTATGCGTCCTTGAAAATTGTTACCATCCAATAAAGGGGCCGGGTTTGCATTTAATGCATAAACGGCTTCCATATCAAGTGTGGCCTTCAGTGGGTCTCCTTCCCAATTTACAGTGCCTCCGGGTCTTACGGTAAACTTTTTATCTATGAGACCCGCGCGTTTAAAATTGTACTCTCCAGTAACAACAATAAACTGCCCGTACATATTAAACTTTCCATTGGTATTAATTTCCATCAACAAAAGGCCAGAGCCAGTACCCTTTAATGAGCTACCGCTATTCTGATCAATTACAATTTCGACTTCTGCATCGGGGGTAACATCTAAATCAAAGTTCATTTCGATGCCCTGATAATCATCAAGAACACGCTCTTCTTCAAAAGATTCTACTTGATTTTTGTCGATGAAATTGATAAAAGAATAATCTCCAACTGCTGTTATATCACTTAGGGGTATTTTAAGTGCGCTACCCTTTGCGGTCGACCCCTCAAAATTAATGTTCAATGCGTTGGTCGAACCTGATATGCTACCAGTACCGTTTACAAAACCGGTTCCGTAGTACAATGCATCTTCGTTAAATTCTGTATTTAAAATTAAAAAACGATCATTATTCGTATCTAGATTCAAATCAAGAACCCAATCATCGAATGCCGTATGCGAAATACTTCCATCTAAGGTTCCTTGCGTATTCTCCGTAATATCAGTAAGCAGTATATTTTCAAAATTAAAAGACTGCTCCGCTAAGGTCACTCTAGATCTTGGTGCAAAATCATAATCCACATTTAGGTAAGGTATCCCAATTCCGGCATCGTTTAGAAGCAATTCTCCATCAAAATTTGGGTTTCTGGCATTACCGGTAACCTTAGCGCTTCCACTTACGGTGCCCCTGATATTTGAAATGATATCTTCACCTAAAGGCGCAAAGGGTTCTAAACTAAAGTCATTAAATGAAGCCGTTAGATCAAAAGTAGTTTCTTTGGCGTCATAGACCTTTCCATTTATATTCATCTTTTCAACACCATCTTTTCGCAACCAAGTGTTCACCCCGTATTCAGAAAGGTCATTGTTACCAAAAATCATCATTTCCAAATCACCAAGATTCATCTTATTCACTGCAAAATCTTTTACATTTAAACTTGATGTTGGAAGGTATTTACCATCTTTCTGTAAAATATTTAAGAATCCATCTACTTGACCATCTAACTTTAAACTATCGATTGCCGGTGTAATTTTGTTTAGGGATACTATTTTAAATTGCAGCTCTAAATCTTTGTAGGTAGAGTCTGCCAATTCGCCTCTTAAACGAATTTGTTCACGCTTATTGTTATTCATTACTATTTCTTCAATAGTAATACTGTCTAAGCTTTTGTTAAGGATGATTTTATTTTTTGTGTTTCCTTCTTCATTAATAACCCAGTTATTGTCCTTAAAACTAACATCTGACTTTTTTAAGCCAATCACAGACTTATTCTCTTGATTAAAGGTGTGGTAAAAATTAAGGTTATAGGCATCATTGTATTGACTACCACCCTTAAATTCTGTTCTAAAGAATAAGGTGTCTTTTAGTTTGGTATTTATCAGATTAAACTCGTTTATGTCATAGTAAACCGTGGACATATTTTCTACAGACAAAAAGGTGTTGAACAAGGGGTTTTTATTATCGATTTGTAGTTCTACCGTTTCTAGTTTATTCTTGTAGGCTTCAATAGCAGGGGATTTAAAAGTTAACTTAAAATCACCTTCATCGGCTACAATATTACCTCTAATAAAAGTCTCTGGCCCTAAGCTGACATCAGGAAAAAACACGCCTACGAACTTGTTATAAATCTTAAAATTAAAATTGATACGCTGACCAGAAGAAACCTCATAGGGTTTGTAATTTGTATAAATACTACCGACGGAGTTTTGCAATAACCTGCCAAGTTCGGCAACCCTATACTTTCCTTTCAAATATCCTGAAACTATATCTGGCGACTCTATTTTAATTGTTCTTACAGTATCTTTTTCAAAGGAAGAGGACACCGCAAAATCATCAAAAAAGTATATTTCATTTTTATTTTGATAGGTCGTATTCTCAAACTTGATATCCCCGGCCAAATTATCTAAATTATTGCCAGATATATCCATTTTAACTTCGCCTTTAAAAATGGATATACTATCATTTATGAAGTTCATCAACTTTAAATCGGCATAATCGACATCTGCACTAAAGTTAAAATCATTACGCTCTTCACTAAAGTCGGCTAGACCCTCAAAGTCAAAACGTAAGTTCTTATCGTTGCAAATAAGACTTCCATCAAAAAGTTCGTCCTTCAAAATACCAGAAACCTTTACATCATTGTATTCGTAGTTATTAAATTCTAGTTTATATATTTCGCCAATAGCTTCGGTGTTCAGGTATTCTGCAATAAAACCCCTTCCTTCAACATTTACATCTAGCGATGTTTTACCAAACTTAGGGTCATCTATAAAATCTCCCAGATCAAAATCGGTCAAAGAAATTAAACCGCGATACGAGGCATCATCAATATTATTAATATTGGTCATCTGCAAATCTGAATAGCTACTGCCTATTACCGTATTAAGGTTTACTTGTGCATCAATAGAGGTCTCCGTAACCTCTGCTTTACCACGTACCGTAAATTGACCGAATTTTTTAAATGAAGTAGGTATCGTTTTACCTAAAATATTTGGTAGCAAAGCACGAAGCTGGTAATAACTCGAAGTAACATTATCCATATCGGCATCCATCACAAATGGCTCAGTTTGTCTAAAGAGGTTCTTAAATTTAAAGTCACCCCTAATACCTGTATTGTCGGACCTTAGAATCAGCTCCTTGACTATTAAATCATTTAAAACGCCCGTGGTCTTTGCAGAAAATTGTGCCGTAATGTCTTGCCCGAACTCATCAAAATAGGTATTCACTTCATTAAACGCGACTAGAGATTCGTTAAACTCGGCGTTCACTTTTACTTTATCTAGAAAATCTGAAAAATCTTCTCTATCATAATCAAAAACAAGGCTGCCGTTTAGCTTAGATTCAGGTGTGTGAATGGCCAACGCATCAAAGCGCATTTGTGTTTTTGTGTATTTGAAATCAGCTTTTAAGTCATTAATTCTTAAACCTCGTTTACTTAACAACGATAATTCATCAATACCGATTGTAACTTCCGGACCGACTATTTGAAAGTCGCTAGCATTTATCTCTAATTGGTTAAAGTCTAGAACGGTCTTATTTTCCAGGTTTTCATCGGAAAGTTTGAACCTACTGTCTTCCATAGTAATTTCAGAAGACGACATTAAAAAAGGTGGTGTGCCTGGTTCTCTTGGTTTTCCATCATCTAACTTATCTACAAAAACATCAAGATTTGTATCAGATTCACCTGAGTAGGTTTTCATATTGAAATAGAGTCGGTCTACCTCTATATCACCAAATTCTAAATTTCCATTAATCATATTTCTGATACTCAGTACAGAAGTATTTAATTTATGAATATGAAAAAGCGTGTCTTGTCTATAATCTTCTACATAAATACCCTTTATATCGGCACTCATTGAAAACGGAGAAAAATGTATACGATCTATGCTGATATTCGTACCAAACTCTTGATTGATACTATCTGTGGCATATTTGGCAATACGCGTCTGCACAATGGGTAAAGAAAATAGCACAGAAATCAAAACCCCAAGAATTAGAAGTGCCAGCAAGGCTCGAAGTAGTATTTTTTTCAGTTTTTTGATAGCGCTTTACCCTTTATCTTTGTATATCCAACTTTTGTTCCAAAATAGGTGAAAAATCAAGAAAATTTCATTCTCGCCATTGAATCATCGTGTGATGATACCTCAGCTGCAGTGCTTTGCAATAAAAAAGTGCTCAGCAACGTGGTCGCTACGCAAGAAATACATCAAAAATATGGTGGTGTCGTACCCGAATTAGCGTCGAGGGCACATCAGCAAAATATAGTTCCAGTTGTACATCAGGCGTTGGCTCAGGCAAATATCGATAAAAAACAACTATCCGCCATAGCATTTACTAGAGGGCCGGGATTAATGGGTTCGTTATTGGTAGGCACTTCTTTCGCCAAATCTTTATCGTTAGGTCTAGCTATTCCATTAATTGAAGTAAATCACATGCAGGCGCATATTTTGGCCCATTTTATAGAAGACAGGGAACAGGAAAGTCCGGATTTTCCTTTTCTCGCCATGACCATTAGTGGAGGGCATACCCAAATTGTATTGGTAAAGAGCTATTTTGAAATGGAAATTATCGGAGAAACCTTGGACGATGCCGTTGGAGAAGCTTTTGATAAAAGTGCTAAACTACTGGGTTTACCTTACCCTGGTGGACCACTTATTGATAAGTACGCCAAACTTGGTAACGAAAAAGCTTTTGAATTTCCAAAACCAAAGGTTGATGGGCTCAATTTTAGTTTTAGTGGACTTAAAACAAGTATTCTATATTTTATTCAAAAAAAGACCAAAGAAAATTCTGAATTTGTTACCGAGAACCTAGCCGATATCTGTGCCTCAATTCAATTTACCATTCTAGAAATTTTAATGGACAAATTAAAACTTGCCGTTAAGCAAACCAGGGTGAAACGAATAGCGATTGGTGGTGGAGTCGCTGCGAACTCAGGTATACGATCTCGTCTTGCAAATGCGGAAGAAGAATTCGGTTGGAAAACCTATATTCCAAAATTTGAATATTGCACGGATAATGCAGCTATGATCGGTATTGTAGGTTATTTTAAATTCTTGGAAAAAGATTTTGCAGAACAGCATATAGCGGCAAAAGCCAGATATAAATTAAGCTTTTAAAAATGGAAAAGTGGTTGCAGGAAATAGAGTTAGAGCTAAATGGTGTACAATTAATTCCATTAAAAAAAGAACATAAAGAAGATCTTTTAAAGGCCGCTTCCGACGGTGAACTATGGAATTTATGGGTTACCAGTGTTCCATCCAAAGAAAATATTGATAACTACATTTCCACTGTACTCGAACAGCAAAAGATAAAAAAATCACTCCCTTTTGTGGTGGTAGATATGAAAACGAACACCATTATTGGTGCAACACGTTTTTGTAATATCGAAGTTGAAAATAAACGTTTAGAGATTGGTTATACTTGGTATGCCAAGTCATATCAACGAACAGGGGTCAATACCATTTGCAAGCTTTTACTATTGCAACATGCTTTTGAAGAGTTAGATGCCATTGCCGTTGAATTTCGAACGAATTGGTTCAACTATGCCTCTAGAAATGCTATCTCACGTTTAGGGGCTAAACAAGATGGAGTACTTAGAAATCACAGAATTAATATTGATGGAAGTTTTAGGGATACCGTAGTTTTCTCAATTATCCAAAGTGAATGGCCAACTGTGAAAAAATCATTACTTTTTGAAATCGAAAAACACACAAAGAAAAAAGCCTAATGCAACTCTTTTATAATGCCTCGTTAGATAATAGTTTTAAACAATTTCACTTTCCTGCGGAAGAAAGTAAGCACATTGTTAAAGTGCTGCGAAAAAAAGAAAATGATATTTTACAAATTACTAATGGTAAAGGCTATCTCTTTGAAGCCAAGATTATAGATGCCAACCCTAAAAAGTGTAAAGCTCAAATAACTTCAACTGAAAAAACCATCCCAAGATTGCACAGTTTGCATTTAGCCGTGGCCCCGACTAAAATGAACGATCGTTTTGAATGGTTTTTAGAGAAAGCAACTGAAATCGGTGTCAATGAAATTACGCCTATTCTCTGCGAACACTCTGAACGTAAGGTCATTAAACCCGAAAGGCTTGAAAAAGTGCTTCAATCGGCGATGAAGCAATCACTACAAACCTTTCTTCCTAAACTAAATCCGTTAACCTCTTATGAAGACTTTTTAAAGAATGTCACCGGTGACTTAAAATTCATTGCCCATTGTGAAGACGAAGAAAAAGCGGAATTAAAAAGGCGATTGGCAGCTGACAAGGACGTTGTAATTCTCATCGGGCCCGAAGGTGATTTTTCCTCTAACGAAATACAACTCGCCTACGATACTGGTTTCACTCCTGTTTCCCTCGGAAGAAACCGCTTGCGCACTGAAACTGCAGCTATTTATGCTTGTACGGTTGTAGCTATAATCAATAGCTAGATTGCCCTTTTAACCGCCCCGGTAATATCGGCCACCTCATTTTCAGTAAGTAACAACAATGTCACTTTATCTTTTGATGAGACAATGCTCGGGATTGTTATGGCACCTTCTCCATTCTTATTTTTAAGCTCAAGATACTTTTCGGCCACAACAATATTGGAATTTTTAAGGGTTCGGTTCCTATTTTCTCCTCTTTTTACAGAAGTCGTACGTTCATCCAGTACCAGAACCGCACGTAGCTGTTTGCCCTTAAGTTCACCTTCAATGTTATAATCAAAAATTATTGTTGTTCCTTTTTCTTCTATTTTAGAGAGCGTTATGGTATTTTCAGATTGCAGTGAACCATACTCCCTAATTTTGTTCGTTAGCTTGGCACCGTCAGAACCTACAAAATGTTCCTTGCCATTTACCGCCAATTGCGGCGTGTAATTACTTCTGTATTTGAATTTTTGATTGTAAGAACGTTGTTTCCTGGTATAACTAGCTTTGCTGAAGGGGTCTTCCCATCCGATATAATTCCAATAATCTACATGATACGAAAGAGCAAACACCTTATTCGGGTATTGCGCTTTCACTTTATTTAAAAGTACATCGGCCGGTGGGCAACTTGAACAACCCTGTGAAGTAAAAAGTTCTAAAACAATTATAGGTTCATACGCAGCGTTAACATCGGTTTTTAAAGCTTCATCATGAGTTTTATGAGATAGGTTCATTAAGGCCAAAAAGAAAATACCTGTTAGTACCAGTGTCGGAATTATGATTTTTTTATACATGAAATACAGTATTTTTGAATTAATAAGTTATTCGGCAATACATGAAATACCTTACCCTAGCATCCTTTATTTTAACTTTTTTTGTGATTAACTCGGTTACATCACAAGAAATAGCCATACTCAAATACGGCGGAGGTGGTGATTGGTATTCTAACCCAACAGCATTGCCCAACCTAATTCGTTTTTGCAACCAAAATATTGACACAAAAATCAAGGACAAACCTGAAACTGTAGCGATAGGTAGTGTTGCCATTTTTCAATATCCTTTTTTGCATATGACGGGTCATGGCAATGTGTTCTTTAGTGATGAAGAAGCTCAAAACCTGCGAACTTATCTTTTATCGGGTGGTTTTTTACATATTGATGATAATTACGGCATGGAACCGTACTTGAAAAGAGAGCTTTTAAAGGTTTTTCCCGATAAACAGTTGGAAGAACTTGGAGCCGACCACCCCATATTCAGCCAGAAATATAAATTCCCCGAAGGGCTACCTAAAATTCACGAACATGATGGCAAAAGACCACAGGCATTCGGTTACTTTCATGAAGGGCGACTCTTGCTGCTATTTACCTTTGAGAGTGATTTGGGCGATGGTTGGGAAGACCCATCGGTACATAACGACCCAGAAGCAATTCGCTTAAAAGCCTTGCAAATGGGAGCAAATATTGTAGCTTACGCATTCAAATTCTGAAAATGACCTCAAAAACCATTGCAAACGGAATTCTAAGGGCTGTTTTTATCTTAACGGCTATTGTTCTTGTAGGATATTTTTTGTTTAAGATTCAGTCGGTATTGGCCTATTTGGCCATTGCAGCGGTCATAGCGCTACTAGGGAGGCCGATAGTTCTATTTCTAAGGCGAAAACTTAAATTCCCCAACCTCTTAGCCGTAATATTAACCATGCTTTTAATGTTGGGTGTGTTTATTGGCATTCTAGCCCTATTTGTTCCACTTATTACTGAACAAAGCAAGAACTTGTCTTTACTAGATATCGATGACCTTAAAGCAAATATAAACACGCTCTACCTACAAATAGTAGATTATTTTGGAATAACTACTACCAATGTAAATGAAATCATTGAAGATTCAGAAATTGAGAAAAATGTTTTAGAAGGCATGGACCTAAATTTTATTCCCGATTTTATAAACTCTTTGGTTGGGGTTTTAAGCAATTTTAGCGTTGGGCTTTTCTCCGTTCTATTTATCTCTTTTTTCTTTTTAAAGGATAGTAAATTATTTCAAAACGGAATTCTAACTTTCGTTCCAGACAACAAAGAAGGTAACATGGTAAAATCGATAGACAAGATAAATAATTTATTATCGCGCTACTTTGGCGGCATACTTTTACAGCTATTTATTTTGTTCGTTATTTACACCATTACCCTCTTAATTGTCGGCGTAGAAAATGCCATTGTAATTGCATTTTTATGTGCGCTTTTTAACATCATTCCATACGTGGGTCCGATCATTGGTGGAGTACTTATGATTACCCTGACCATGACCAGTAATTTAGGTATGGATTTCAGCTCGGTGATTTTACCTAAAGCGCTGTATGTTTTTATCGGTTTAACTGTGGGGCAACTTGTAGATAATTTCTTTTCACAACCCTTTATTTTTTCAAATTCTGTGAAGTCGCATCCCTTAGAAATTTT
>CALBVX010000040.1 GCA_937969515.1 uncultured Croceitalea sp.
CTTGATGTTAGAAACCTTGCCGGATTGACTAAATATGCCATAAAACTTGGATTGCTAGAAGAATAAATTCAAGCAAATAAGAACACCCATTCTAGTCATTTTGTTCTTATCCCCCTGTTTTCAGGGATGTCATTTCTACTACAACTAGGGCTGTTTTAAGGTCGTTGTGTGTGCAAATTTGCTTCATAAACAATTTAAAACCTTTAGTATTATGATTTATGGAATCACCCTTGTACTTCTGAGCATTATAGCAGTGCCTTCATTAGTATTGTCTAAAAAACCCAACGCCAAAGAATTATTAGAGAAAATTGAACCTTATCAAGGATGGATAGGTTTAGTATTCTGTTTTTGGGGTGTTTGGGGTATTGTAACGAGCATCTTGAATATTGGATGGTTAACATCTGCACCAATTTGGTGGATTACCCTATTAGCGGGCAGTATCGTTGAAGCTACGCTTGGCTTTATGCTTGGTTTTGGTTTAATGAACAAACTTTTTTTAGGAAAGAATGAAAAAGCCAAAGAGAAAGCAGCCGAAATTAGAAGCAAAATTGCACCAAAACAGGGAAAGCTTGGCATTTTAGGGATAGTAGTAGGTGTTTGGATGATTGTAGCATCCTTCTTATTCACTATTGCCTAATTCAAATAAAGAAAAAGATGAAGAAAATAGGACTACTTATTGTGCTCTTGTGCTCATTTTGGGGCACTGCACAGCTGCAAAGCGCTGAAAAAAATACAGTTTCCGTTTTGGGTAGAACACCAGTTGAAAGAACTACTGCCCTTTATAGGGCAAGAGTATCGCTAAATATGGAACAGTTGTATTACTCAGACCCAACATGTAAAAGTCTAGTTGAATTAAAGGACAAGTATTTTAAAGAGCTTAAAGTTCATGGTTTGGATTCCAATGAGTTTGCCGAGAAGCAAATGGATTTTCTAGCCTACGGCTATCAAAGAGACGGTACGGTACTAGAATTAGAGACCGACTCGGAAGAGAAAATCAAAAGTCTGGCTAAAGTTAAAATGACCGGGGTTTCTGTGCAGTATCAATTTAAAGGAGTAATTACCAAAGAGAAAAAAGAAGCTCTTTTAGAAACCGCCTTAGAAAATGCCAAACAAAATGCCGCTGGTGTATGTAAAGTAGCCGGCAAAAAATTAGGTGATATCGTTTCTATCTCAGACACCAACACCCAGATGGAATTATGGAATAGCTACGGTAATACCTATCAAGAATATATTACGATTTATGTAACCTATAAAATGGAATAAATATTTGGTTAGTTGGTTGGGTAACCGGTCTATAAGCATAGCTTTGGGCCGGTTTTTTGTTCTTTAAAGTTAAGATGGGAGAAATGAACCAACGGGAATTATTTGCCTAAACAAGCCCTGTTATCTATTGCCATTAAAAACATACAGGCTTGTGCCAAAGAGTAAGTCTTTTGAAAAACACTACAATTGCGGCGAAAACAACAATCAATGTCTCTCTTTTAAGAAATAAAGGAATATTGAAGACAGATAGCTTCTATTCAGTAAGACTTCATTTTAAATAACAAAAGCATTGCTAATTGGAATTCAGTAACAGGTAAAGAGATTGTCATTCTTACAATAATAAAAATCATCTGTTTTTTTAAATCAAGAGCGTAGAATGGCTATTCAAAAAGGAATGAAAATTACTTTAAATATTTAATGAGCTGGTTATTTCTGGTGCGTATTATAATTTTCAATTCTCAATTAAACACTTAATAATTAAAATTAAATCCCTGCTTACTAAACATCTGAGCAAGGCAGAATAAAAATCTATGAAAGTAATTAATAAACATAAAAAAACGCCATCTGCAATAGATGGCGTTTTAGGCTTTTAAAACAAGTCAATATTTTTAATATAAATTCTGATAATTGATATAAGTAAGATCTAGATTAAGTTTCTCAATATGTGATTGAATACCGACTTGAGGGATTTCCTTTGCCTTAAAGACTTCATCACCTGATTTTGAAATAAAGCCAACTTCATACAAGGCATCCGTTTTTTTACAGACAATCTTTTCTAGATCTTTTTGATCATACGAATTTGGCAACACCCAAATTTCTCCACTTTTAAATTTTCCATCAACAAAATTTGCGGTATGCATTGCTTTTCCATTAGCGTCAAATCGGGTTACCTCTCCGTTTAATACACTTCTCTTTGTGGTAAAATCATACTTCTTCACTAGGGTTGAAGGGTAATAAACCGTTACGCGCTCTTCATCATCACCGCTATAAACAGTATAAATATCACCCGTCTTAATCTCTTGAAGTTTACTCACTAACTTCCCCTTTGCATAAACCTCGGTAATAGCACCACCATAATTCCTAATAACTTGTTTTCCATCATAAGGCAAATCATTCTTAAAATTCATTGTAGAAGCAACCGTGCCATCTGCATTGAAATATGTTGCTTCACCTTCTCTTTTATCTTTACTGTAATTGATAAAATGGGTAAGGATACCGGAAAAATTATAAAAAGTGAATTTTCCTTCTTTTAGACCTGCTGTGTAATTTCCAGACTCTATTACATGGGTTCCATAATCGAACTTTTCGTACTTTCCATTACGTTTTCCGTTCTGATAGGTAACCCTTGTTCTTGTTTGATAATCATAAAAAGTACCTTCAAAAGGTTCTCCATTTTTATAGGTCAACTTTGATAACAAACTTCCGTCCCTTGCATAAATAAGAGCCTCTTTTGTAACGTCTATATCCTCTAAAAGTAAATATCTTTTGTCTTGACTTCCTCTTATATATTCATCTTCATAACGAAGTAGACGAACAAATTTGCCATCGTTCCATTCGGCTATTTTTTGCACTTGGTCAGAATGATGGAAAAATTCATACAGTTTTCCATCTTTGCTCTCATAGTCGTAACTTCCTATAAGCGAGCCATCCTTATCATAATACTTGCCAAATTTTTCGGTATATCTATTATAATCGATTTCTGACTGCTTTTGACCATTTGCATAATATTTGATTTTCTTTATATAACTGTATCCATCAGTATCAAAAAAAGTCTCTTCTCGATAACCAAGATCACTTTCACTTGCATAACTGATGTAGGCTTCTTTTACCTTCTTATCGTTCTTATATGTAATTTCAGAGGTAATTCTATCTAAATAATCTATTGTAAGCTGTGTGCCTTCTTCTAATGCATAATAGTTATCTTTTTTTAGCCTCATTACGGCAATCTGGTTTCCTTCTTTATCATAAAAAGTTTCTAATAGTCCCTTTCGGTATTTGAAGACTTTATCAATATTTCGATATTTTATGGTCTCCTCTACTACCTTACCATCTTCATATTTTCTTATTCCATAGCCCTTTGTATACTCCATTCCATTGAAAGGCACGTAGTTTTTATACAAAAGAGAATCTTTAGGCGCTCCTTTTTCACCGTAATATATAATTTTATCAGTGGCATTTTTATCGTTGTAAAGGGTATATGAGAAAAGCCTGTTCTCCTCAAAAACTTTCGTCCATCTCAAGCTACCGTTTGTGTAATTGTAAATACTGGTAATCTCTATGATTTCGTTGTTTTCTTTATTGGTCTTGTAATAATATTTTTTTCCGTTGTAGGGCGATAACCTTCCGTCTTTAACTTCATAAATGATGCTATCAAGTTTTTTACCGTTTTTTGAGAAATAAACCGATTTGTATTCTGGCTCTAAATAAAATTTTTCTCTAACCTGGCCCTTTCGGTCGTAAAATGTAGTTCCTAAAAATTTGCTGTTTTTGTAATAGCTAATGGTATTGATGCTGTCGGTACCTGAGTAAAAATAAACCTCTCCTCCCTCTACAGGGCTTCCGTTATCATAGCTTACCTCGGTAATTAAGTCTCCATTTTTATCAAAATGTTTTGCGTACACTGCGCTGTAATAGGTTGCATCTTTTACCGAAAAACGCTCGGTACGCCTACCTTTTAGTCCATTTGAGTACGTGATTTCAATTAAAGTATCCTTTTTTAGCTCTTTGTAATACTTGCCTGAAGAAAAATCAACATTTTGCTTACCGGACAAAAAACGTCCTTTCTTATAAATGGCCTTTAACTTTTTATCGCCTAAAAAAGTGATAAACTCTCCTTCCAATTTATTGTCGATATAATTTCCTTGTTGATATATGGTACCGTCCTCATTATACCAAGTCACCTTACCCTGCCAAACATCAACATTAGGGCGTTTTGAGGTACCGACCATTTGCTTATTACCACTTATGTAAAAGTCTTGCATGAGAAAAAGACCGTTCTTTTCTTCTACAGGAATTCGATAAAATTTGGCATCTTGTTTCTCCGTTACTTTCCAGTTATCCGCATACCATATAGTATCGTTCTGAGCGGTCACTTGCAAAGAAACCAAAATCAATAAAATTCTTAATTGACCTATAATTTGCTTTGATAATATTCTTGTTAATCTTGAAGTATTCATCTTAATATTTTAAATAACGAAACAAAAATACCATTTGCAATAAGATTAGATTACCCTGTTTACCGTGTAATTTTAAATCCACGACTTTTTCAAAAACAGTAAATGAATCTTAGATGAAAAAGTTTAAATCCGCTTATGCGGATAAAATGTTCTTTCTAATATTTTGATTTTAACTATTTTTGCAGCCTATTAAATTATACCCACGTGGTGGAATTGGTAGACACGCTACCTTGAGGGGGTAGTGTTCGCAAGAACGTGCTGGTTCGACTCCAGTCGTGGGTACTTGAATCCCTTAGGTCAACTAAGGGATTTTTTAGTTGAAATCATACCCTTTTAGACCACTGTTTAAAGCACAATTCGAGGAATTCTAAAATTTTAACTACCCTTTTTGAAGTTCGCATTGTATTAATCGTAAATTTGTTTAACGATTATTAAAAAATAATGAACAACGTTAAGAAACATTTCAGTATTAGAGATTTGGAAAATCTTTCTGGTATTAAGGCACATACCATACGAATTTGGGAGAAACGTTACAATTTATTAAATCCGGAAAGAACAACCACCAACATAAGAACTTACAGTTTAAAAAGCCTTCAAAAGCTATTAAACATCACATTGCTCTACAATAACGGCTATAAAATCTCAAAGATTGCGAGAATCGCAGAGAATGAAATACCAGTTATTGTTCGTGAAATAGTTGCTAAAAACAGTGAAAAAAGCCATGCTATCAATGCGTTTAAACTGGCTATGATAAATTTTGATCAGAACCTGTTCTTTAGTACGTATAATAGTTTATTGAACGAACGCTCTTTTAGGGAAATCTTTAATGAAGTTTTTATACCCTTATTGAATGAGCTCGGCCTTCTATGGCAGACAGATACCATTAGTCCGTCTCATGAACACTTTATCACGCATTTAATCAAACAGAAAATATTTATTCATACCGAGAAGCTTCAAATTATAGAGCCCACCAAAAAAGATAAAGTATTTGCACTGTTTCTACCCGAAAATGAAATACACGAATTAGGCTTGCTATATCTTAATTATGAAATCGTTCTTAGAGGCTATAAATCAATATATCTAGGGCAAAGTATGCCAATTGACAGCCTTGTTGACCTCTTAAAATATTATGAGAATATTCATTTTATTTCATACTTTACGGTCTCGCCAAACAAAGACAATCTAGAAAAGTATATTTCTGAATTTGCCGATAATTTAAGACATACTGGCAATAGCAAACTATGGATACTCGGGCACCAAATTCAACATTTATCTCATGTGGATTTACCAGATTACATTCAAACATTCAGCTCTATAGAGCGATTAACAAATTCTCTTTAAGCACCGTCATACCCTAAATGAATACTATATCGATAATCGGTTCCGGTTTCTCGTCACTATCTGCGGCGTGCCATTTAGCCAAAGAAGGATTTAAAGTATCTGTATTTGAAAAAAATATTACCGTTGGCGGTAGGGCAAGACAGCTAATAAAAGACGGTTTTACTTTTGATATGGGACCAAGTTGGTATTGGATGCCAGATATTTTCGAAAAATTTTTTGCCGCCTTTGATAAAAAGCCCTCAGATTATTACCAACTTGATAAATTAGATCCTGCTTACAAGATTTTCTTTGCTGATGATACCATTACCATAGGTGATTGTATGGATAAAATATGTGTGGAATTTGAACGAATCGAACCCGGAAGTGCAGTACATCTTAAAAACTTTATCTCCAAAGCACAAACCAATTACGATATAGCCATAAACAAAATAGTTTTAAAACCAGGTCTCTCACCACTTGAACTGGTTACCAAAGAAACGGTGCTTCGTGTTGACCAATTCTTTAAGACGATTAGTCAAGAAGTTAGAAAGAGATTCAAAAACCCTAAGTTGGTTTCAACGTTAGAGTTCCCAGTATTGTTTTTAGGGGCCAAACCCAGTAAAACACCTTCTTTTTACAGTTTTATGAACTTTGCCGACTTTGGCCTTGGTACTTGGCACCCAAAAGGAGGAATGTATGAAGTAATAAAAGCAATGCGAAGTCTGGCCGAAGAACTTGGCGTTACGATACAAACCAATGCCAATGTTGAAAAAATAGTGGTTACCAACGGAAAAGCAGTAGGTATTGTAGCCAATGGCAAGACATTCAATAGTGATTGGGTCATTAGCGGTGCCGACTACCATCATTCAGAAACCCTTTTGGATAAAAAATTTAGGCAGTATTCTGAAAACTACTGGAACAAAAAAACTTATGCCCCCTCTTCTTTGCTTTTTTATGTCGGTTTCGACAAAGAATTGACCAATGTAAACCATCACAATCTGTTTTTTGATACGGACTTTGAAAAACATGCCGAAGAAATTTACGATAATCCACAATGGCCGAGCATGCCGTTATTTTACGCCAATTTTCCTTCGGTTACAGACAAAAGTATGGCTCCAACTAATTGTGAGACAGGATTTTTCCTTATTCCCATCGCTCCAGACCTAGAGGATACGCCCGAGTTACGCAGTAATTATTTTAATATTATCATTGATAGATTTGAAAAACGTACTGGACAAGAAGTGAAAAATAACATTATATTTAAGGAAAGCTTTTGTGTGAACGACTTTATCGAAGAATACAATTCATATAAAGGAAACGCCTATGGTATGGCCAATACGCTATCGCAGACAGCTTTTTTAAGACCAAACCTAAAAAGTAAAAAGGTAAAGAACCTGTTCTTTACTGGTCAACTTACTGTACCAGGCCCCGGGGTACCGCCCGCATTAATCTCTGGTAAATTGGTTGCCGATTTAATTATCAACAAACACTAGAGAAAATGAAAACCATTTTTGACAATGTATCTTATAGCTGTAGCAAGATTGTAACCGAATCTTACAGCACTTCTTTTACCCTTGCGACTAAAATGCTTGCCACCTCAATACGATGTGACATTTACAATATTTATGGTTTTGTGCGCTTTGCAGATGAAATTGTAGATACCTTTCATAGCTACGATAAAGAAGTTCTATTCAATGATTTTGAAGATCAATTAGAAAAAGCCTTAACCGATAAGATTAGCCTGAACCCTATTCTGAATTCGTTTCAGCATACCTACCATAAATACGGTATACCACATCATTTAGTCGCCTCTTTTATGAAAAGCATGCGAATGGATCTGGCAAAGAAAGAATACAGAACTAATGCAGAGTATAAAGAATATATCTATGGTTCTGCCGATGTGGTTGGTCTGATGTGCCTTTGTGTTTTTGTGAATGGCGACCAAGAAAAATATGAAAGTTTAAAGGAGTCGGCAATGGCTTTAGGTTCCGCCTTTCAAAAAGTAAATTTTCTTCGTGATTTGAAGGATGATTATGAGCTTTTAGAACGTTCTTATTTTCCTAACACCAATTTATTGGAGTTAGATGAGGCCTCAAAAAAGCGCATTGTAGATGAGATAAGGGCAGATTTTCAATTAGGTTATTCAGGAATCGTAAAATTACCGGCAGAAGCTAAATTCGGGGTTTACACAGCCTACAAGTATTACAACAAGCTGCTACAAAAACTACAAAAAACACCGCCTCTTGAAATTAAGAATACCAGAATAAGAGTGCCCAATTACCAAAAATTTGGGCTACTCGCAAAATCATATGTTAACTATAAATTACAATTAGTTTAAAATGAATATTATTATCGGAATCGTCATTTTTCTAGGTACTTTTTCCATTATGGAGTTTATGGCTTGGTTTACTCATAAGTATGTCATGCATGGCTTTTTATGGAGTTTACATAAAGACCATCACAAAAAAGACCATGATTCTTGGTTTGAAAGAAACGATGCCTTTTTTATTTTTTATGCGATTGTTAGTATGATTTGTTTTTACCTAGGTGCGGAAACCACATTTTGGTATGGTTGGCCTTTAGGTTTTGGAATTCTAGCTTATGGTATTGCTTACTTTATGGTTCATGACATTTTTATTCACCAACGCTTTAAAATGTTTAGGAATGCCAATAATTGGTACGCCAAAGGAGTAAGACGTGCCCATAAAATCCATCATAAACACTTGGGTAAAAAAGATGGTGAATGCTTCGGAATGCTCTTTGTTCCTTTTAAATATTTTAAGCGATAGGCTACTGTGCAACTAGTAAAGTATCCAATAAATCCTTGACAGCCTTAGCATTCCAATCGGCCGCGCCAATTTCTTTTAGCACAATATTTCCTTTTTTATCCAAAATATAGGTGGTCGGTAAGCTTGATGCTTTTAGTGTGGTAGGGGTTTGCGTATTTTCAAAAAACACAGGTATTGCGTAGTCTTTTTTGTTTAAATAAGACCGAACTTTTGCGCTATCATCATTCGCCAGAAAAATAAATTTTACTTTTTCTCCATAGTCCTCATGCAAGGCCACTAGACTGGGCATTTCTGCAATACAAGGCGGACACCAAGTAGCCCAATGGTTTATAATAATAACCTCACCACGATTGATATTGAAATTTCTTTGATTCCCCTCAACATCAACAAGCTGCCAATTATAGTCCGTAAGTTTTTGAGATGTTTCCTGTTTTTCAATACTTGGGGCAAATGAAAACAAACGCATCAACTGCACTTTTGCATAAAAACCTAAAGGTGTAAACAAAAATAACAGTATCAGCAATATCCAAATTGCATCAGAAAGTTGCCCTTTTTTAAGTGTCATGAATCTACTTTGCCAGTAAGTCGTCTAAAAGTGTTCTTACCTTACTGGTATTCCAATCGGCAATTCCCTCTTTATCTACTGCAATAAACCCATCTTTATCGATAATATATGTATGAGGTGGTTTTTCAGGAGCTTTAACCGAAGATTTATCGCCAATTATGAGATAGGTTACAGGGAAACTAAATTTGTTTTTCTCCATAAACTCTTCAACAGGAGGTCTATTTTCATTGGTGATGATGTAAAAATCCACTTTGTTTTTATAGTCATCATACAATGCCTGAACACTTTTTAACTCTGCCTCGGAGGGGAGTCTCCAGGAAGCCCAAAAATTAATAAAAACCACTTTTCCTTTTGACCTATCAAAATTGAAAAAATTCCAATCGGTGTCTTTTAACCGCCAAGAATAATCGGTTATTTTTTCCCGATTTACCTCCTCGACAATAGGTGGGGAAAATGCAAAAAGTTGGTTTAAAAATAATTTCCCGTAATGGCCTAAAGGGGTAACAAAAAAAGAAAGTATAAAGAGTATTAGAACAATATTAAGTACTGTCTTTTTTCTTGTTTTCATTAATATGTATTTGCTTGAAAAAAAGAAACTCCTGAAAAAATCAGGAGCCTCCATAAATATTAGTTACTGTGCGTTCTCTTTCTTAATTACATTAAGAGCAGAACCTTCTTTGAACCAGTTTATTTGTGCATCATTATAGGTATGGTTTGCCATAATTGTGTCTTTACTGCCATCACTGTGCACTACTTCTAGAGTCAATGGCTTGTCAGGTGCAAATTCCGCAATATCTATAAAATTGAAGGTATCATCTTCTTGAATAAGATCATAATCATTTTCATTGGCAAATGTTAACCCCAACATGCCTTGCTTTTTAAGATTGGTCTCGTGGATTCTTGCGAACGATTTCACCAATACGGCACCCACACCAAGATGTCTTGGTTGCATTGCCGCATGCTCTCTTGACGAACCTTCTCCATAATTATGATCTCCGACTACGATAGACTTGATACCCTCAGCTTTGTAAGCCCTTTGCGTATCTGGAACGGCACCATATTCACCGGTCAATTGATTTTTAACAAAATTTGTTTTCTTATTAAAGGCATTGACCGCTCCAATAAGGGTATTATTTGCGATATTATCTAAGTGCCCTCTAAAACGTAACCATGGCCCGGCCATTGAAATATGATCCGTAGTACATTTACCTAATGCCTTAATAAGCAGTTTAACACCTTGTAAACTTTCTGGCTGCATTGGAGTAAACGGTTCAAGCAACTGCAATCTTTCCGAACTTGGAGAAACCACTACTTGTACCCCACTACCATCTTCCATTGGCGGAACGAAACCAGCATCTTCTACCTCAAAACCCTTTGGTGGCAATTCCCAACCTGTTGGTTCATCAAACTTTACCTCTTCTCCATTCTCATTGATCAACGTATCGACTAGGGGATTGAAGTCCAATCTACCTGCTACTGCAATTGCAGCTGTAAGTTCAGGAGAGGCTACAAAGGCGTGTGTATTCGGATTACCATCGGCACGTTTTGCAAAGTTTCTATTAAACGAGTGTACAATGCTATTTTTAGGTGCATTTTTCGGGTCACTATATCTTGCCCATTGGCCAATACAAGGTCCACAGGCATTTGTAAATATCTTGGCATCGAGCTTTTCAAAAATGCCCAAAATTCCATCTCTTTCCGCTGTAAAACGCACTTGT
>CALBVX010000041.1 GCA_937969515.1 uncultured Croceitalea sp.
TGAAATATGGTCTTCTTTAAAGTCCCAAAAAATTCCCTCTGATAATCCGGAAACAGTAGTATTGATACTATTGGTAAATTTAAATGCGATGTAGTCACCCGGTAGCATAAACTTATCCATCCGTTCATAAACATCAGGCTCATTTTCTTGCACCCATTTTAGCTTAGAAGCGGTAAAGTTCGCCGGCGAGTTAAGAAGCTTCGTATCGCATACATCTTCACCGATAGCGCGATAAGCATTCTCACCTATCACAACAGCTCTACTATCGCACCAAATAATAGCATCTCGTAAGGTATTTCCTGTATTATCGACCAGTACCAAGCCGTGCATTTGGTAGGCAATACCAATGCCATGTATGCTATTTCCTGAAATATTATTTTCTGTGATTAGTCTTTTTATCGCGCTGCAAACATAAGTCCACCAAAGTTCAGGGTCTTGTTCTGCCCATCCGGGTCGAACAGCGGAAATAGACATTTCTTCACTCGGCTCTTGAACAACGGCCAAACTAGAACCGGTGTTACCATCTACCAATGCTACTTTAACCGAAGAGCTTCCTAAATCTATTCCTAGATAGAACATATTTTAAATCATAGAGACTCTCAAATGTAATAAATGTTCCACTGATTAAAGTATTTCCACGGAAGAGTTCAAAACACTATTGCTTCCTCATTTTTTCTAATATAAAAATGAGTGAAATTATGAGTCGTCTCTATAGCGTACTACTATCCAAATGGTTCTATTTCTTCAGAGATGAAAGACATGTTGGCAAATATGGGCGAATGGCTGTCCGCAAATGGGGAGGCCATCTATGGGACAAGACCATGGACGATTTTTGGGGAAGGCCCTACACGACTGCCGGAAGGTGGACATAAAATAGAAAAGATAAAAATAGCTTATACCAATACAGACATCAGATTTACCAAAAAATCGGACAAGGTAGTATATGCTATCGTTATGGATCGACCGAATGATAACACACTGACTAAATCATTTAGTACCGAAATAGGTGTGTTGAATTCTAAAATTGAAGAAATAGAACTGTTAGGGAGTAAAGCTAAAATTCAATGGAAACGTGATACAACAGGTTTGGTGATATCAGCTCCAGAATCCTTTCCTACGGATTATGCGCATGTTTACAAGATTACCCTAGAAGTGTATTCAGAGAATGACATCGGCGGTGCCGTAGAAGATCATGTTGATTGAGAGTTCATACTATTAAATAAAAAGGCCCCGTACTTACGGGGCTTTTTTATTAAGTGATTGCGAAAGGATTACCACAGGTTTTCCTTTGCGCTCAATGCTGCAAATAGGAAACTCAGCAGCTTTCGCCGCTTGGCTTTTTATTTATCCCAAAACCCAAACTGAAGTTTGGCCTTTCAATAAATAAAAGAACCACGCCAAGGGGCGTGGTTTCCTGAGTGTCGTGATCGCGAAAGGATTCGAACCTTTGACCGTCTGCTTAGAAGGCAGATGCTCTATCCAGCTGAGCTACGCGACCTATTTTGCGGGTGCAAATATAGTAAGGTATTGTTCAAGTTAAAAATATTTTTTCAGTTATTGTTCATCAATTAAAATGTCCAATAACTGAATTGCCGCCTCCCCTATTTTTGTGCCAGGTCCGAAAACGGCTATAGCACCGGCTTCATAAAGAAAATCATAATCTTGTTTAGGAATCACTCCCCCAACAATAACCATAATATCTTCCCTTCCATATTTTTTGAGTTCTTCGATTACCTTTGGCACCAAAGTTTTATGCCCCGCTGCCAAAGATGACACGCCTAAAATATGCACATCATTTTCTACTGCTTGCTTTGCAGCCTCCTCCGGAGTTTGAAACAAGGGCCCGATATCTACATCAAAACCAATATCAGCATAGCCGGTAGCAACAACTTTAGCACCTCGATCATGACCGTCTTGCCCCATTTTAGCAATCATTATACGAGGTCTGCGACCGTCTTGCTTTGCAAAAACATCGGCCATTTTTTTTGCCTTTATAAAGCTATCATCTTGCTTAATCTCTTTAGAATACACTCCTGAAAATGATTTGATTACAGCTTTGTGCCTTCCAAAAACTTCTTCTAGGGCGTTACTAATTTCCCCTAACGTAGCTCTTAGGCGGGCTGCATTCACCGCTAAAGCTAATAAATTTTTATCCGCAGGCAAGTTTTCATCTCCAGATGACATCTTTAGTTTGGCAGCTTCGGTTAACTCTGCCAAAGCCATATTTACTGCTTTTTCGTCCCTAGATTCTTTAATGGATGCCAATCGCTCTAATTGTTGTCTTCGCACCTCTTGGTTATCTACCTCCAAAATTTGAAGGTCATCTTCTTCTTCTAACCCAAATTTATTGACCCCAACGATTACATCTTGCCCACTATCTATTCGTGCTTGTTTTCTTGCTGCGGCCTGTTCAATACGCATTTTGGGGATACCCGCTTCAATGGCCTTGGTCATCCCTCCAAGTTCTTCTACTTCTTCAAGTAAAGCCCATGCTTTTTGCGCCAATTGATCTGTCAAATATTCCACGTAATAACTACCTGCCCAAGGGTCGACAGTTTTGGTAATTTTTGTTTCTTCTTGAAGAAATATTTG
>CALBVX010000042.1 GCA_937969515.1 uncultured Croceitalea sp.
CTTTCTGAAAGTGAAATGGTGAACTCTACAAAACAATTTTACAGAGAATTGAATTCGTTAGGAATCACATCAGGTATTGATGCAGGTGGTGGCGGTCATAAGTTTCCCAATGATTATTCCGGAACTAAATTATTGGCTGATGCTGGAGAAATGCCTATTCGATTGTCCTATTACCTATTTCCCCAAAATAAAGGAAAAGAATATGCCGAATTTCAAGAATGGATGGCTGCAAACGACGTAGGACACAATGGAGAAATAGCATTAGACCACGGCTATGAATTAGAAGGCGGAGGCGAATTTTTAGCTTGGAGCGCTGGTGACTATGAAAACTTTTTAGCACCACAACCAATGTTAGAAGACAGACCTACCTGGCGGGAAGACATCAAGAAAATTATACGATTACACGTAGATAAAAGATGGCCATTCAGAATTCACGCTACTTATGGTGAGAGTATTGCAAATATCTTAGATGTTATTGAAGAAGTTAATGCAGAGACAAACGGTAAATTGGCAACGCAACGTTGGTTATTTGACCACGCAGAAACTGTTAAGGAACCAGAGTTAAAACGTATTAAAGCATTGAACGGAGGAATAGCAATACAAGCACGTATGGCTTATGCTGGCGAATATTTCGTAGAGCGTTATGGAGCAGAAAAAGCGAAGCAAGCACCACCTGTAAAAAAAATGATTGCATTGGGACTTCCTGTAGGTGCTGGGACAGATGGTACACGTGTAGCAAGTTATAACCCTTGGTCATCTTTATATTGGTTAGTCTCAGGAAAAACTGTAGGAGATTTTCAATTGGCGGAAGAAGCAAATCGACTTAGTCGTGAAGAAGCTTTGCAACTGTATACTAAGGGTAGTGCTTGGGTTTCGAAAGAAGAAAACGTAAAAGGTACTTTAGAAAACGGAATGTATGCTGACTTTGCTATATTATCCGATGATTATTTCTCAGTACCAGAAAAACAAATAATGAAAATAAAGTCAGTATTAACCGTAGTGGATGGAAAAGTCGTTTATGGAGATGATGAATACGAATCATTGAATCCGACATTACCAGAAGCTATACCAAATTGGTCTCCAGTAAAGTACTATGGAGGCTATCAAAACAATTAAATATGGAAATACTAAAGGGTTTATAGTCGGTTTGTGGCCTAAGAGAATTTTAGCAAAACAATAGGTGAGGGGAGCGGCCATATTCTAGAGGGCTGACAACAAAGTTTGTTGACTGTTGTAATGATTCAATAAGTTTCAAGCAGTCTTAAGAGTTCGAATGCTGTCTAGAATATAGCGACTGAGCCGTACATTGTTTCTAAAATTATCTGTAAGCCTTGATTTTTTTGTTTCTTTTTTTCTTGATAAAAAAAGAAACAAAAAAACGCTTACAAGTTACAATGTCGAAAGTCTATTTTACAAAATGTTAGGAACAACTAAAAAAACTTAAAACAGGACGATAGGTTAGCAAGGGCTAAGAATTTTGCTCGCAGAGAAAATTTTAGCTGTTGCGGCAAGCTGACGAGAATCTCGTAGAAAAAAATCTTGCAGACATTTCATCGAATAAGAGAATTTTGAACAAACCTAAAAGGCTAGCTTTTAAATGGCGTTGGCAAGCGATGGCAAATTGTGTTTAAAATAAATTGCCAGAGCAATTTGATTTTAAAAAGCAATCGAGCGCTTGGTAGCGGCTATTTTACATAACGACAAATTATGGGACAAATGAAAATATGCGTCGCAGACACCGCTTAAAAAAGTTTGATGACCCTGTTGTAAATTTTAATTGATTCTCAGAGGGTTAAGGGATATTTTACATAATATAGAATTATGAATTACAACTAAGATGTTGACTCTGAAATACTTACGTTTACTTTTGTATCATAATTTATATTATGTAAAATAGAATATTTAGAAGTCCACTATTCCTTCCAAAATGGTAACGAAATATTTGTACGCTTCACCACTATAGAATCCCAATAAAAACGTTTATTCACTTGTAATATATGTCTACCTACATCTAAACTATCCACATTTAAAAAAGTAACATAACCTTCCTCATTTGTTTTAGGGTGTTTATATCGTTCCCATATAATGGAATCTATTTTTAACCTATTGATTTTTACTTCATGCAATTGGTTTAGCGCAGCTCTATATTTCTTTAATCTTTCTGCACCATAATCTTGAAGCAACGAATCATTCTCAAATTTGGGTCTTTCTTTTAGCATTCCCAAACTGTCCATCGCTTTGCTTAAATAGCCATCACTTGAGTTCCAATGCACCATAAAAAGCTTTATAAATTTCCCAGTAATAACCTCACTTTGTATACCCCCTCTATAGAATACATCACCCTCCTCTAAAAACTCTTCATAAACACGAGTATCTACCGTATAGACATAATCAAGGTCGTATGTCTCTCTATCATCAAAAAGTTCAAAATTAAAGGTGCCAAATTGATAAAACTTCCCTATTTGATTAACGGAAACCACTAGTGATGTTGCTAAATACAATGCTCCAAAAAGAATAAGCATCCATTTTCTTCCATTGGTTCGTATCACCAAAAGTTCACGCTCGTATAAAAATGAAAGGCTTATGTAATAATAGGCCTTTCGTAGCGTCGCGCCTATTTGGTCTAGTAAGGTATTATTTGTATGCAGGTTTAAAGAATGGAAAACACCCAATTGTGTCAGAAAAACCAGGGTAGCTAACGAATAATTAAAGGTCGTGTCATAAGCGATTCCTTCCCAACCTAAAATATCTAACAAGATAAAGCTCACTAATAAACAAACCACTATCGTACTTACAACGATAAAGGTTAAAATAATGGCCATCGAAAAACTCAAATTCGAACATTTTTCAAGGTTTTCTAAGCGTCTAAGAGCACTCGATTTTACGTTAAAAGCATCTTTCTTGGTATCCGATATTTTAATCTCGTCATAATTGACGCCTTCGGGGTACCAATAGTCTATTCCCTTGTAGGCCAACCATACTGTTCTGAATATCAAATTGGCCCCAAAACCTATTAACAGCGCACGGGTTAAAATGTAAAGTCCGAAAAAAATAAGGGCCTGATAATGCGAAAAGTCTATTATAGGATATTTATGGAAAAAGAATTCCCTAAAAATATCTGTACTTGAATATAGCGATATCAGAATACCACCGGCTATAAGCACTTCTAATTGCCAGCTTATGGACCGGTATTCCGCCTTTTGGTCGTTTTTCAATTCGGTCGGTGATTGTTAGCCTAAATATAGGACTCTTTTATAAAAAAGAAAATCGCAAGCTTGAAATTAATAGCCGTTCGTATCGATAACGTACGCTCCTATTTTACTATCCAATTCTTTAAAAGAAGCGATTTGATCTCGCATCTTTTCGACCAGTTCTTCTTGTTTATCGAGCTGTTTTACATCTATGGTGCGGAATAATTCTAAGTGCCGTTTTTTTAAAGCCTCAATATCGTCGCGCAAATCGCGTAATCGTTCAAAGCATTCGTAATTTGTGGGTTCGCAGGTATACGAATTGAGTTTGCCCAAAAGCGTTTGTATCTCGGTATGATTACGCTCTAGCTTAAAAAGCATTTCATTGATTAAGGCGCTATTTTGTTGGGCACTCTCCATTGCTATTGCCATCTGATTCTCTTAAAGTTAGTAAAAATACTGGCATTTTGTAGAAAAAATATGCCAATTCAAGTAAGTTTAACAGTTCAATAACCTTAAGAATAGAAAGTTGGAATTTTATAACTTGTATGTTTGAAACTAGAAACAGACTTATCATATATGATTATTCAAAATACCATGAAATATCGCATCACTTTATTATCCTTTTTACTTTTCCTAGTAGTTAACACCAATCTAAATGCTCAGGCCAACATTTCTAATGCCGAAGTTAGTTTTGAGTTTGTTTCGAAAGAAGTCAAAGGGAGCATAGCGGGATTTACATCTAGTTCCTCCATTAATTTTGATACGCCCGAAAACTCTTCCTTTACGGGTTCGGTAGCTGTTGAGACACTTGACACCAATAATGGGCTGCGTAACTGGTCTTTAAAAAGCAGAAAGTACTTTGATGAAGATGCGTTTCCACGCATTAGTTTTGAGAGCACTGCTGTTAGCCAAAACGAGACCGGCTATACCGTAAAAGGGAATCTTACCTTAAAGGGCATCACGAAACCCATAACGATAAGCTTTACCAAAAAAGGAAACCAATTGAAAGGCCTATTCGAAATCTATAGTTATGATTACGGAATCAAAATAAAAAAGAAACGCGAAGACAACTTGGTCAAAGTCGTCTTGTTATTCGACCTGAAATAGTTACTTGTGCCGCTTTTTGAACAAAAATCGATACACCTTCCCTACCCCCCAATTCCCCAACGGAAAATAAAGCGCAAAAAAGAGCGCCATGGCCAAACTGAAATTACGTTCATTAAAAAATTGGTCCAATAAATTATTGGGATACGCGTAGGAAGTACCAAAAGCATATCCGCCAAACTCTAAAAGGCACATTGCGACCAAACCATAGGCATACTGTGCATGAAAAGGCAGTCCCCTTAAAAGCAATGAAATAGGTACCATATAAAAAATGTAACAGCTAATTACCTGCCACCAATAGGTAAACTTGGCGATTTCAACCGCTGTGCCAAACCAGTTCATGAGCATACCCCATGAAAAATAAATAACACAGTAGATGGCTATCAATCGCTTGTCTACAGTAAGCTTAAGTAAAATCCACTCTTTAAGCGCATTCATTTTTCGGCTATTTTTTTATCGATAATCTGTAATGCATCTTTCACGGTCAGCATACCATCCATATCTTCATTTTCTAACATAATATCAAAAGTATCCTCAACATCTAATACAATGTCTACCAGGTTTGCCGAATTGATGTTCAGTTCCGTGGTGAAATTACTTTCAAGAGTGATGGCGTCAACGCTAACATCATCGGGCAAATACGTCTCCACAATGGCCTTTAGCTTTGTGTACTTTTCTTCTTGGGTTTCGTTCATCTTTTATTTTGAATAGGTGCTAAAAATAATACAGGAATTCACATCACCAAAACCAAAACTTGCTTTTGCCACAATGTTCACCGGTTTTTTAATGGTTTTTTGCGGTATGTTATATGCATAAATCAATCTTTCAATTTCAGGATGCAGGTCTTCACAATTAAGGTTCCCATAAATCGTTTGTTCTTTTAGTTGCAACACACAGCCCACACTTTCTATACTACCTGCAGCCGCAAGACAATGCCCAAAGTGGCCTTTGAATGAATTTATTAGAGGAAAATCGCTTCCAGATAATCCTAAGGCTTTACTCCAATTTTGAATTTCAGTAGCATCCTTGGTCGTAGCGGTCAAATGCCCGTTAATCGTATCAATATCATTGACGTCAATATTTGAATTCTTAACCGCCTCTTGTATACATCGTTGAACGGCCTCATTATTTGGGGCTGTCATACTGCCTCCTGCCCGCTGTCCGCCACTATTTACAGCACCTCCCAATAGTTCGGCATAAATTGCAGCCCCGCGGTCCAAGGCGCTTTCAAGAGATTCCAATACCAAGGCCCCTGCCCCACTGCCAGGAACAAAGCCTGATGCCGAAGCACTCATGGGTCTGCTTGCAGCTTTGGGATTATCATTAAATTTTCTTGGGAGAATACGCATGGCATCAAAACCGCCCCATACATAGGGTCCGCTATCACTGCAACTCCCGACCAACATTCGTTTTGCGCTACCCGATTTTATTCGTTCGTAACCCATTAGAATAGCTTCTGTTCCTGTGGTACAGGCAGACGAATTGGTCGTCACCTGATTACCAGTGCCTAAAATACCGCCGAGATAGGCACTGATTCCACTTGCCATGGTCTGTATTACCGAAGTACTGCCCAATCTTCGTACGTTTCCCTCATCCAGTTTATATATCGATTCTCGAAACTTATCTACACCTAGAATTCCCGTTCCAAAAATGATTCCGCTTTCCCAATCTGGCTGATTTTCTTGATGCTGTCTTTCAAGTCCTGCATCTTTCCATGCATCCAAGCCTGAAATAACACCGTAAACAAGTCCGCTTGA